>JAADIP010000101.1 GCA_013151275.1 Calditrichota bacterium
ACAAAATCAAGTAAATCAGGTTAATCAAGTAAATCAAGGTTCAGACAAAGTAAGTTTTTGAACCATGATTAAAAGGATTTTAGGAATTGCCATGATTGGGCAATGACAAAAATCAAGGCAATCAGGTTAATCAAGTAAATCAAGGTTCAGACAATTAAATTTGAACCATGATTAAAAGGATTTTAAGGATTACCATGATTGCGGAAAATTAAAAATCAAGCAAATCAGGTTAATCATGCAAATCAAGGTTCAGACTAAGTAAATGTTTGAACCATGATTAGAAGGATTTTAAGGATTGCCATGATTTGCAAAGTCAAAAATCAAGAAAGTTAAGTGAATCTTTAATCAAATCGCCGTCAAAAGATAAATGATACCTGCGCCGGTAAGAGGCACGAATAAATTATCGGTTCCAGCCGGCGAAAAGGCTTCGGCAAATGTCACAAAAACCGATGTAATCAGTCCGATTGCCAAAACGGTCATTAAAGGCAGAGTATCGATTCTTAAAGTAAGGTCAAGAGAATTCAGAACAATCAGAGAGATGGAAACCGCCAGAAAGCTGAAAACAAACATCATCGCCGAACCTTCGATTGATTTTTGCGATCCGAACACCGAGTAAGTGTGTTTTCCCCAAAATTTACCGACCAGACTTGCCATGGCGTCTCCCCAGGTCATAGCCATAATGGGCGGGAGTACCAGAAATTTGTAATCCATGGGATGATTGCGCCAGCCGAGCAAAAACAAAATCGTAATGGAAATCGCGAAATAAATCGTGCCCGGAGTTTCCTTTTCTCCGTCCATGGCAGAAAAAGTGCGGAAGCGGTAAAAGAGGTAATTAAGCGCAATAAAGGTGGCAAAGGGAATAACGCCGATGTACCAGTGGTCAAACAGAAGAATAATCGCCCAGGTCCACATTCCGGCGCCGATGTGGATGATTTTGCGCGTTACAAAATAGGGAAAGCGTAAATTTTTACCGATCTGCTCAATGAGTAAAAGTAAGGTAAAAGCATAAACATAAGAAAGAATCAAGCCCCAAATATCTGCGCCGCTCATGGTAAGTTCCCCCTGAAAATATTACTTTTTTGTGATGATTGAAATATGCCGTGCTTTTAAATTAAAGGCAAAATAAAATGAGAGTTCAATTATCGGTCGTTTAAGAGAGCGGGTTTTTCCTCCAAAGGAAAGCGATTGTTCCTTAAATTGGTTCATATCGCATGATACTCTATTTTTCTATTGATAAAAAATGTTTCAAGCCATAAATTGACGGTTACTAAAAAGAAATAAAAAGGATGGCGCTAATGAGAGCTTTGTTGGCAAGAATTGAATTTATTCTGTTGATCTTTATCATAAATATTTTCGGAGCGGAGATTTTTTCCTATCCTGATGTAACCATTATTCAACAAGACGCCGGAAAAATGATTATCGAATGGAAGCCGCAGGAATTTAAATTGCAGCCTGTGCAGATTGATCAGGGGACGTTTCAGAATATTTTGTTGGAAAACGGCGCTTCCTTAAATCGTCCGGGAGAGCCGGACATTCCCTGGCGCAACATTACCATCGGTTTACCCGCGGAGCAGTCGGTTTCGGTTACCGTTCTTGACGTTCAAACCAGAACCGTGCAAAATGTGGACATTGCGCCCGTGCCTGTGATGTACAGGGATCGTTCCGGGGTTAGTAACCATCAGTTTACGTTTAATGATACCGTTTATCAGAGCGGCGCTCCTTTTCCGAAAACCGTTTATCAACTGGGAACGCCGGCGCGTTTTCGCGATTTACCCATTCAGGCGATCCGTTTAAGTCCCGTGCAGTATTATCCGGCGGAACACAGGCTGGTGGTTTACGAGCGCATTCGTTTGCAGATCAATTTTTCGGGGCGGGCTGAAAATGTGCGTCGTATCCGGAAATCAGGTTTTTTGGACAAGATTGCGCGGACAAGCGTTTTAAACTTTGAGCAGGCAAGAAATTGGCGCGCGGCACCATTGAAATCATTAAAAAAAGCCGCGGTTTTGCCGGCAGGACCTTTTTACAAAATAACGGTTAAAGAAGACGGGTTGTACAAAATTACGCCTTCCGTTATGGAAACTGCGGGAATCGACCTGAACAATCTGCCGATCGCTCAAATTAAAATGTACAATAACGGCGGACACGAATTAAATTACAACACCCGCTCATCTTACTTTAATCCGGAAGCCACTCAGGAAATTCCGATTCTTGTGTTCGATTTGAATAATAACCAAAAGTTTGACGGATCGGATTACATTTTGTTTTACGGAAAGCAAGTGAACGGCTGGTTTCATGAGCCCGGTTCGGATCAATTTGTTTATCAGCAGCACAAGTTCGCCAGACAAAATGTTTACTGGTTGAACGTGAACGGCGGAAACGGTTTGCGGATGGTGGAAGGTCAGCTCTCTTCCGGGACGGGTTCGGTAAACGCCTCTTATTTTTACGATCGCTACCATTTTGAAGAAGACCTTTACAACCTGTTGTCCTCGGGACCCGATTGGTACGGGTATCGCTTTTTCGGGCGTTCGGGAGGTTATTCAAAGAATATTGAGCTTCCGGTCAAAACCGACGCAGCGGAAGCGCAAGCAGAGTTTAAAATTCAATTCAAGGGCGGTTCGGGAATACGCTGGACAGATAATTTGAATTACCGGTACGAATTTAAAATTACAATGAACAATCGTATTTTGTTTTCAAAAATCAGCTTTAATAACAGCAGTCGAATACAATTCAAAAACAAGATTACGGATTTGTCCGTTTTAACCAACGGCGAGAACAGTCTTTCCATTCAATATCAGGGGAACCGCGACGGTTGTAATGTTTACATCGATTGGTTTGAGATAATTTATCCGCGCGATTTTAAGGCGGTTAACGACCGGTTATTGTTTTACACCGAAAAATCGGATCAGGCGGTGAATTACACGATTGACGGTTTAAGCGACCGTTCCGATTTTTACGTGTTCGACGTTACCGATCCCGTGAACCCGATTGTTTTGGGGAAAGACTTAAGCAGCGGCGGCGGAAAATTAAGTTTCACTTTGCCGCCTTCTTCAACCAAACGGCAGATTTTAGTGTCCTCTTTAAATTCTCCGGGAATTAAAACGGTTACGGATCTGAAGGCATTCACGCCCAGAGAAGACCTGTTGAATCCTTCCAATCAGGCGGATTACATTGTAGTCACGCACAAGACATTTTTGCCCTACGCCAAAGAGATTGCTGATTTACACAAGAATTCTCTGACCAGTAAAGTTGTCAGCATGGAAGATATTTATTTTTATTTTAATTCGGGTGTTCCCGATCCGACCGCTTTACGGAATTTTTTACGTTACGCTTACAACCGCTGGACCAGTCCCGCGCCGAGTTACGTATTACTGTTCGGCGACGCGCATTACGACTATCGGAACATCAATATTCCGGATACGATGCGCGTTCCCACGTGGGAAATTTACAATCCCGGCGAAATAGACAGCCGCGCCACGGACGATTATTTTGTCGATCTTGATTACGGAGCAGGATCGAACTTTTCCAATTTTACGCCTGATCTGGCGTCTGGCAGAATTCCGGTGGAAAGTATTCTCGATTGCGAACGCGTCATCGAGAAAATAAAAAGTTATCTTTACAATTCGGAGCAGGACGGCTGGCAGACTAATTTAACTCTGGTCGCCGACGATCAGGTGACAACCAATTCCAACAATGAGACGATTCACCAGAATCAGAGCGAAAATATTGCCAAACTTTCCGAAATACGAAAATTTATCTTGAACCGGGTCTATCTTTCCACCTATCCTTCGGTTCCCGGCGGTTTTATCCGCGTAAAGCCGGAAGCAAATAACGACCTGATCGATTATCTGAATCAGGGCACTTTAATCGTAAACTATATCGGACACGGCAACCCGACGCAGTGGGCGCACGAGGGCGTTTTTGTGATGGATCGTGATTATCCCAGAATTCAAAACGAGGGACGGATATGTTTTTTAATAGCCGCCACCTGCGACTTCGGGAAATTCGATGATCCGCATGATCCCAGTTTTACAGAAGCGTTGATCTGGAAGGAGAAGAGCGGAATTATCGGAGCTCTGGCTTCCACAAGGCTTGCCTATTCTTCCGCGAATTACGGGCTTGCTTCCGGTTTTTTCAAGAATCTTTTTCCCGGAGGCGGTCCTTCCATTGAGTTGGGAGTGGCAAAATTGCGGGCTGTTATGGGCTCAAGCGGCTCGAGCGTTAATGATCAAAAGTACGTGTTGTTTGCCGATCCCGCGATGCGCCTGATTGATCCGCAGGAAAAGATTAAAATCACCAAAATAACGCCTCCCGACACACTCAAAGCCTTAAGCACGGTCAAAGTGGAAGCCCAGGTGCTCAGCGGAAATCAACCGAATGAAAATTTCAGCGGCAGCGCAGTTCTCATCGTGCATGACGCCGCATATCAGAACGTGAACACCGGGCAGGGCTTTGATCCCATCACCTTAATCGGTCCGCGAATTTTCAAAGGCGAGGTTGACGTGTCTGGCGGTTTGTTAAGCGGAAGTTTTATTGTGCCCAAGTCCATTCGTTACGTCGATAAGCCGACGGGACGCATCACTCTTTACGCTTATTCGCCCGAACTGCATTTAAACGCCATGGGTTACAACGACCGGCTTTTAATAAACGGTTCCGAGAGCAATATTACAGACGAATACGGGCCCGAGATCGACGTTTTTTTCAAGGATCAGGAGAATTTTACGCCCGGCGATTTGATTCCGCAGAACACGGTATTGATCGCTTCGCTTCAGGATGATCACGGAATCAATATTACGGGCGAGATGGGGCACAACATCTCTTTGCAGATCGACAACGAGCCTCCGAGAAATATTTCCGGATTTTTTGCCTACGAAAAAAATTCCTATCAAAAGGGTAAAATCGAATATCCGTTAAGCCAGCTTGCGGAAGGACCGCATCGTTTAAAAATTGAGGCTTTCGATAATTTAAACAATTTAAACACGCGCGAAGTTGAGGTTAAGGTGGCTGTTTCTTCGGAGATTCTTCTCACCGAGGTTGTCAACTATCCTAATCCGTTTAAAAGCAGCACCCGCTTTACCTTTCAAACCAATGTGGCGGGAGCCGACGTAAAAGTAAAAATTTATACGGTAACCGGGCGGTTGATTCAGGAATTGTACGGTACAAGCGTGGTCGGCTATAACGATGAGATCACCTGGGACGGAACGGATCGCGACGGAGACGAAGCGGCAAACGGAGTGTATCTTTACAAGATTATTCTGAAAGACGGCAATAAAAAGAAAGAAAAGATCGAAAAATTAGTCATTATGCGATAGAGAAGACGGTTCGGGAGACCAGACTATTTTTTTAATCGAAGCTCTGTCTTTTGACGGGAATTTAAGTTCAAACTCTTTTTGCATATCCACAAAATCGAACAGGGTAAAAATTAAGTTTGAGTAATCGGATGAAACCGCCGCCACGAATCTCTGATCCTCGGCGACTGCGAAATCCTGCACAGAATTAGCGGTCTGAAAGAGGTGAGTTTCCTGACTGCCCGAAAGAGTAATTTTCTTTAAAGCGGAAGAATTGGCGGGATTCCAGACGAGTTTGTAATCATCGATGAATTTTAGTTTGCCTCCATGCGTTCCCGGATAGCGGGTAAGTCCTTTCAGATCAAAGATTAAACCGTCGGCTGATAAATACGATTCTGACGGCGAGAAATCATCCGCCGCGATCGAACTTTTCCACAAACGTACGGCATACGGTTTTAAAATTCGCGAGTAATACAATCCGTCGTTTTGCGTCCAGACGATGTTTTGACCCGAAGGCGTGATCATCGGGGAGTAGGCTGCGGTCTGTTCGGAAGCGTTGAACAGGAAGTTTGCCCCGCCGTCCACGTACAATAGAGCTATTTGGCGTCTGGCTTGAGAAGTTGTTTCATAAGCGATCAGGGTGCCGTCGTGGTTACAGGATAAGCTTCCTGTCGGTAAAAATTGCGGAGAGGCGGTAAAAGTAATTCTGCGGTTTAATAAGTCGAAGCGTTTTATTTTTTGACCGTCGGCAAAGATTAAGGCGTTTCCGTCCTGAGAAACGGTAAAGTCGATAAGGCGGTCGATTTCGATTTTTAATGCGGAGAACTTCAAATTAATCGTATTCAAATAAAAGAGAGAATCTTTTCCCGAAACGGAAAAATAGATGGCGCCGGACGGCGAGGGTTTGTCGCTGCCCTGATCCTGCTTGGCGTCTGTCGGGGCGTTTTTTGAGCAGGAAAGCAATAAAAGCAAATTAAGCAGAAGAAGGGCGGTTGTTAAAAGAACTTGTTTGATGAGCGCACACTTCTGCTTTTTTCCCGCGGATTTGAGAGAGGGAATTTTGGGAAGCGTGATTTTTCGGTTCGATTTTTTTGAAGTTGTTTTCATTTTAAACCTCGCTTT
>JAADIP010000142.1:0-6389 GCA_013151275.1 Calditrichota bacterium
TAATATTAAGAACGGACAGTCCTATTGGGAAATCCTGGGTAAGGAACTTTATGGCCATCCCCGTCAAATATTTATAGGCGTCAATCTATATTACTAAAAATGTGAGCATAATGCATAAAGTCGGGATTATTGCTCCATAGGAGCTATAGCGAGGCTGGCAAGTTAGCTTTTTGAAAAAGTTAGTTTTGGCCGGAATTAAAATCTTCTTGAAAACTATATCAGCGGGCAATATCTTGTTTTTATCTGTTTAAAATAATGTGTTAGTAATTGAAAAATTTTACAGACAGAACTAATCCGGAGATTTCACAATTTTTTTTAAATTACTTTTAGCGCCCAACAACAACTTCAACTCGGAATTTAAACGTGTCCAGATCTGTGGTTAATGTTGTATTATTTCAGCGTTTAAATACGGTTAAGCCTATCCTGTATATTGCTTAGAATATTTTGGAGGTTTTCAAAATGTTGCTCAAAAGATTATTAATCTTCATTACTTCAATACTACTTTTTCAATGCAACCACTCTACTAACACTACTAATGAAAAAAACGACTTTGGAATTTATCTTTTAAAGGACATATTATTGACGACTTCTGATGTAAAGATTAAAAAACTAAAATCACTGGAAATTCAAAGTGAACCAATAATCAATTAAATGATATCATTCTTTATAATTGGTCAACTCATAAAATGAATCTTCTTACAGAAGCGTTTGAAAGATTTAAGAATTTACAAATGAAAGAAATATCAACAGAGGGATTACCATTTATAATAATTGTCCGTGGAGAAAGAATCTACCTTGGAAATATATATCCTTGTTACTCTTCATTGTCTCATGGTAATTTACCTTCAATAAATGTTGCACCATTTACTGAAATGAGAATAAACAGAGCTTCGGATGAATTTGAAGATAAAAGAGTTGATCAGAGAATATATAGAATTTTAAAGAGCAAAAATAGACTAATAAATTAGAACGCAATATAACATATATTTGTCCTTAAAAGTCCCCGCCCTGGCGGGACCTTCGACAAGAAAAAATAGTATTCCTATTACGAAAAAGGATAATTTTTCTCGTTGACTTAGTTCTTTGACAAACTGCCAAATTTCAGGATGGGTCCTCCCCCACTGTCTGTCTTTGATTTTCAAACGGTTTCTCGGACATTTATCAATAAAAGCCCTCCGCCCTTGAAACTATAAGGTAACGGGCAATGATTTTTTTATAGCCGAAGTCAATATCTTTAACCTGCAAGCGCAGGCATTCGGATAAACGCAGACCGGAAGGCGTTGGATTTGTTTGCAGCGCATTAGATTTGATTCGGCATATAATCGGCTTTTTGAATGATTTTATCCACACTGAAAATAAATAAAAAAATAAGAGACCTTTTAATAAGAGCAAGTAACACGAAGACCCGGTAAAGAAAAATAAAAAAATATTGGCAAAACTTTGCTTTTTATAATGAAAGTTTTATATTTATTACTGAATAATAGTTATTATGATGCACTATGTATAATTAAATGTCAGAATTATGCGAACCTATTTTCTAACAATGAATGGGCAATATAAATTTACAACGCTCATCGCTATTTTTATTACTCTTCTCTTATTCGCGTCATGCAAAAAGACTTCCACGGGAATATCTACTCCCAAAGATCAACTCCCGTTACTCAACCCGGATGAGTACCGCAATATTGTTCTGCAGCTCATAGATTATGATGTTGTTAAAATCACACATCAAGCAGGTCTTGACCTTAGTAGTCCCAGTGTTTATCAAATTGAAGTTGGCACCAAGATCGGGAATAGTTTCCGCCGCTTGGCGGCATATCCGTCAACCACCGACACCAGCGCCCAAACGTACATTATACGTTTTGACTTTACCGTTGCCATGGATTCTTCAAAAATCGAGCAGCCGCTTACGGTTCGCTACCACTTAAATGATTCAACATTTATCGATGTGGATACCGTTGTTGCTTTGTATAAGTATCCGTACGAATCGGCTGAAGTCTTTGTGGATTCAACTAAGATAAAATGGGGTATTTATCAAGATATCGCTCGCACCGGATCAAAATTCTTCTTCCATGGGTGGGGCGACGGGCTTTTCGAATATGACCTCGTAACTCGTCAAACCACTGAAATATACAAATATTACGGCGGCTCACATATTGCCGCAGACTCTCAATATGTATTTTGCGATATCGATCATAAACAAGTTGTTCGATTCAATCTTGCCACAAACACTCCCGATCTTACGCTTAGTTTTAAGAATATCTACAGTATCGACGGTCTTGCGATAGAAAATCAGTCATTGTATGTGCTCATAGCTGCTCAGCCATTCCATCTCAAACGGTTTACCCTGGACGGAGTTCTACAGGATTCTATCCCATATCCGTACCGGGGTTCTTATTTTATGGCAATTCATGATAGTATCTTGTACAGTAAAGACGAATACCATAATAATCAAATCACCCGCTTCAATTTAAGAACAGGGAATTTTCTGCCAAACATATTATCACCGGCAAGACGAGTTGAAGGCATTAAGGTCTATCGCGATACATTGTACTTCTGCAATGAGTGGAAAAAATTCGTTGGCGTGGTGCCTATTGCTGATCTGATTCCTGTTCAATCTGTGGAAAAGAAGGCAAGACGTTCAACGCATCTGTTCCGTACACATTAAGTCGATCGAGAAGATGTCCGATTGTTCTTGCGCCAAATTACAATAGCGCGAGCTCCGATATTTAATACCGGTTTGGATTCGGCGGCGAATATATTTTCTTTCGGATTACCGGCGCTGTTTTTGTATTATTTTGCTAACTGCGAGGCATAGGGATTAAGCCTTCCAAATAGTGAAGCCAACATTATAAAAATAAAAATATTTTATATTTCGATGAAATAGTATTATATTTGGTAGCGAAATGACTAAACTAAAGATAAAAAATGACGATATATCAAATATTGATAAGATTGAAAGTTTGATTAATGATTTAAAAAAACTTTCATTAAATGAATTTGATTTTAATGAGATACAGAAAATTTTAATAAAATTAGGTTGCACTATTGAATATTCAAAGGGTTCAATTATCCGGATACGACATGAAATACTTGTTGGCAAACGTCAATATACCGATGGGATTTTTACTATACATAGGATACATGGCGGTAAAAACAAAATCTATATTAGAAAACGGGATTATGTTAGATATCTTTTTCCTCCATTAGAGCTTATTGTACTATATAAGAAAGAAAAGGTGAAGTAATTATGCAAACAAAGAAAGATTTAGACTATTATAAGAAGCTGCGTTATAAAGTAATTGTACAGCCAGAATATTATGAAAATGAAAAATGGTTTATTGCATATTGCAATGAATTAGGAAAATATTCCTGCCGCGGAGAAGGTGAAACGTATGAAGAAGCTGTAAAAAATTTTGAAAAAGAAAAAGAAAGTTTTATTGAGTACTTATATAAGAATAATAAAAATATTCCGGAACCTGAAAATTATGAAAGTAAAGAGTACAGCGGGAATATTAATATCAGAATGAATCCTGATTTGCATGCGATACTTGCTGAAAATGCAAAATTGAAAGGTATTTCGTTAAACCAATATATTATCTTTTTGCTTACACAAAACGTAACATTAGATGCCGTTTCCCGTGAATTTGGTAGTAGGTTCGATCACTTTATACAAGATTTTAATTCAATTGCAAATGAATACATGAGAAACCGTATTCAATATAATAAGTCGTTGATATTTGAGAACAAAAAAAGAATAGAACGGTTAGAATCGAAGCTTGATGACTCTATTCGACTTGGATATGGATTAACAGGTTAAAGGTGGATTATGCCAAGGAAAAAAGTAAAGTTTAGTTTAGCACCTGATATTTATCGGAAAATACTTTCTGGTATTTCGTTAGATCGTATTTATTTATTCTCTCTCAAGGTTGATTTTAATGATTCTTTAAAGCCTGATGGTATTGAATTAAAAATTAAAGAGAAGCCGATATATGTCATTGAAGAAAATAATTTGATTATAACTTATGAGTATGAACTCCAAGGTATTTCTACGAATGACAATATCCGTTTTTTTAAAATAAAATCTATTTTTAAAATAATCTATTATGTAGAAAATCCTGATGAAATAGATGACGAGTTTTTTGACATCTTTTCACATTTTACTTTAGAGATGTTAATGTGGCCATATTTTCGTGAATTAGTTCAGAATATCACTTCTCGCATGTCAATACCTCCTTTGACTCTTCCTATGAGAAGAAAATAATTTGTGAATTAAATAAAACGTTCGTAAGAGACATGACAAAATAAGCTATTAAACATCGAGCGGGTTAATAAACAGACTGCCGGATTTCGATAATGCAAACTTTGCTATTATGCGTCAGGCTCGGCGGTTAATCTATTTTTTTTGGATTCCTTCGTATATTTTTGAGATATTTTTCTAACCGCAAGATTTCGAGGTACGGCGGCTTGATATCATGACGCTTCAAGCATGAAAAATTCCATAGTGACAGGAGGTAACCATGGACAGATATTTTGATTACTTCCAGATTGCAGGACTGGCTTTCTTCCTGACTGCCTTCTTGGGAAGAACGCTGTATTTACGCTTTAGTAAAAATGTCAATCCAATTACACTTGGCGTCGGGAAAAAAGGTCTCAGGCGCATCGTGGAACTCTCCTTTTTTGTGGGACTGATCGCCTGGATTGTTGAATTGCTTTTGTATGCGCTGAACACAAAATTCCGGCTTTTCCCCGCTCCTCTAAATATGCAGTTGATCGATTCAACGCCGGTAAAACTCATCGGCGTTGTATTGGTAATTATCTCCTTTATCATCTTTATTTGGGCTTTGGTTTCTTTCAGAGATTCCTGGCGCATAGGAATCGACGAGAAAACACAAGGCGATCTCGTGACAAACGGCATCTTTGCCCTTTCCAGAAATCCGATCTTCATTTTTATTGATATCTACTTCATCGGGACTTTTTTGATAAACGGAACTCTGATATTTCTGATTTTTGCGGCGCTGACAATCATTGGTTTGCACTATCAGATAATTCAGGAGGAGAAGTTTCTGGCAAGAACCTACGGACAGGCGTATCAAAATTATTGCGCAAGAACAAGACGATACTTCGGCTGGCAGCGCGCATTAAACTCAAACAGATAAACTTGCCTGACGCCGTATTTCAACCGCTCTGCTCCGCACCAAACGCGGCTGAACATGCCGGCGTTTACAACTCTCTTAAAATATGGTACGGTAAAATTTCCCCGATTCTGACTTTGCACAATCATGCTAATCCTTAAAATCCTTTTAATCATGGTTCAAATATTTAATTGTCTGAACCTTGATTCGCGTGATTAACATGATTTCCTTGATTTTTAACTTTCACAATCATGCTAATCCTTAGAATCCTTTTAATCATGGTGCAAAATTTTAATTGTCTGAACCTTGATTTGCATGATTAACATGATTTACTTGATTTTTAACTTTTCACAATCATGCTAATCCTTTAAATCCTTCTAATCATGGTTCGGAAATTTATTTGTCTGAACCTTGATTTACTTGATTAACATGATTTCCTTGATTTTAAACTTTCCGCAATCAAATCCTTTTAATCACGGTTCGGAAATTTGCCCAAATAGTAATAAATTAAAACCGCTAAACATACGATTTTCTTGTTTTCTTCTGTTTAATTTTGTAGTATAAAAGCACTAAATAACGGACATAATAAGTGATTATAAGGTGATAAATATGACATTAAGTATAACGGAAGACATACGTTCAATTACTGATTTAAAAAGAAAAACCAATTCAATTCTGGAACAAATCCATAAAACCAAACGTCCCGTTGTTCTGACGGTAAACGGCAAAGCAGAAGCCGTGCTTATGGATGCAAAGGAATACGAAAAACTTACTAATGCATTGGGTTTGCTTAAACTTCTTATATCTGCCGAAGAAGATATAAATAACAAACGATACAAAGAAGCCAGAGCTTTTTTCAGGGAATTTAAGATTGACAAAAAAATATGAAGTCTATTTAACTGAACATGCGCAAAAAGATTTGGAACACATTTTCTACTATATCGCATCCGATAGCGAAGACAATGCGGTAAATTTTATTAAAGAACTCGAGAAACGGGTCTATTCACTTGAGTGCCTTCCAAATCGCAATCCGTTAATACCCGAAAATGAATACTTCGGAACCGACTACAGACATTTTATTCATAACAAGTATCGAATAATTTATCGCGTATCGGAAAACTCGGTCTTCATCGTAAGGATTATTCACGGAGCAAAGCTATTGGAGTTTTAACACACCTTTTAAAGAACCGTGTCAAAAGATTTCCCGTCGCTTCTTAATGGATACTGTACTTTATTATCTGGTCACGCATTACG
>JAADIP010000142.1:6487-12813 GCA_013151275.1 Calditrichota bacterium
CCAAAAACATCGCCGACTAAAACAGAGCCTTCCGCAACATTGATATCTTCTTGACTTAATAAATTTTATTTATTATAATAATTCGTGTTATGTTTATCAATTTCGTAACACTTTGAAAGACAATTAGCCGATGAAAGTATTTTTATGATCTGTAACCTGTTCTCTGCTCTTCTTTGAGACAATAACCGAAAGGCAAATTTTACAAAAAAGGAGAAATACATGCGGGCAAGTATTTTCTTAATAACCTTATTCTCTTTTTTTACAATTAGTTATTTAATCGGAGCCACAATTACCGGACGGGTGCTCTCCCCCGACGGACATCCCGTTTCTTATGCGAACGTGATGATCGAAGGCTCGAAAATCGGCTCGACTACCAATTTAAACGGCGAGTTCAAAATTACCGACGTTCCGGAAGGAAGTGCGATCGTTAAGGCTTCTCACATCTCTTTCGGAAGCGTTGAATTGAAAGTTAATATTCCCTGTAATTACCTGACGCTCAAATTTAAGCAGGAGTCCGTTATTTCCTTATCCGATGCGGTGGTGGTCACCGCTACCCGCACCCCAAAAACCCTGAAAGAAACTCCCTTACCCGTAACCTTAATCCCGAAGGAAAGCATTGAAGAGATCCAGGCTGTCAGTCTTTCCGACGCCATTGAACAGGTGCCCGGCATTGTTATGGTTCCCAACGGTTTTACGCGTAACAGCGCCACGATTCACGGACTTCCCGAAGAATACACCTTACTGCTGGTCGATGGTCAAAGGGTGTACGGCAGGCACGCCGAGGCTAAAGATTTTGACAACATTCCCGCCGGAATGATCGAGCGCATTGAAATCTTGAAGGGACCGTCATCCGTTTTGTTTGGCAGCGACGCTGTGGCGGGCATTGTTAACGTGATTACAAAATCCGGACAGAGCTCTCCCTATTTTGAACTTTACGGCTTCGGCGGAAGCAACAGCCGCTACACCACCCGCATCATGGCTGGCGGCAGGATCGGCGAAATCCGCAATTTTCTTTCGGCGAGCTACAATAAATCGGGACAAATGGCTAAAGGATACGGCTTTTCGAATATCAACATGCGCTACAACGGACGGGTCAGTCCTTCGGAGAAATCCGAGATCCGCTTCGGAGGCGGTATTTTCAGCGAGAAAACCGAGGATATGCCTCCCGCCGAGGGACATGAAGAAGGAGGACCCTACCTCACCGACGACGTTTACGATATCAATCTTGGCTATCACCATGAGACCGGATCGAAAACAACGTATGATTTTTCCGCCTATCTTTACAATCAGGATCGGTGGGATAATCGTCCCGGCAGAGCCGACCGCAGGTGGAAAAGAAACCATATCCGGTTGGAAGGATTAAGCGGATTCCGGCGCGGCAATCATGAACTGCTGATCGGCGCGGAAGGCAGAAGCGAATCGCTCGATCACACTCAAATACCCCAAACAAAAAATCAATTCCTCATCTCTTTATTCGGACAGGACACGTGGACGCTGAATGAAAGAGTTTCCCTGGTCACCGCGGTTCGGTTCGAAAATCATGACAGATGGGGTCTGGTTTTTGTCCCGAGACTCGGATTAGCCTGGAAGACAAACGATCAATTGAATATTCGGATATCGGGAGGAAGTTCGTTCCGCGCGCCCTCGCTGGAAGATCTGTTTATCGAAACCTATTTTCATCCCTGGGGCGGCGGCTTTTGGTTAGGGGGGAACAAAGACCTGAAACCCGAAAAAGGCATAGGCGCCAATCTTGACTTTGAATGGATTGCAAACGTCAAAACCGTGCTGACCGTCGGCGTTTTTTATAATCGATTAAAGGATCGGATCGCTTCGCTGGAAACGGATCAGATAATACAGGGAGCGCCCGTCAAAAAACTCGGCAATGTGGAAAAAGCCTCCAGTTACGGCGTTGACGTTCAATTCAACCGGATCTTATGGTCGGGCGCCAAACTTGGTGTGACGTACGGATACACCTATTCGGAAGACGGTTCAAGCGGAAAACCGTTCCCCCTGACCCCCTATCATAAAGGCGGTTTCAGCTTCAATTGGAGACATCGAAAGTTGGGAACAAATTTTTATCTGAGCGCCAATTACCTGGGAGAACGTTCCACAAGCAGAGAAACCCTGAAAGGCGTCATTATTCTAAACGCCAATATTGAAAAACAAATACTTGGCGGGATGAGTCTTTTCGTTGCCGGGAACAACATGTTGAATAAAAACCTCTATCCCAGCCGATATATCAATTTTGGCAGTTATTACCGTTTTGGCATCCGATTAAGAAAGTAAACAAAACACAAAGGAAAAATCATTATGAAAAGGATTCTGTTTTGCACGTTCTTAATTTTCTTTTTTGGTATTTCTAACATATCTTACGCTCATCATCAAATCGCTTATCTGGCGCCGTTTAACAACAACATGGTGGCGTTCATCAGTTCGGGACATCGTCTTCCGATAGGCGAAAAATTTGCCGGTCTGAAAAGATACGACGAAGCGCTTATTATCGATCCTTCGGGAAAAAAGATTCCGATACAGACCGCGACCGATATGGGAGCATTCGGATTTTCCGTTATGCCTTCCGCGAAAAAGGGCTTGTACATTCTCAGCATCGGCGCCGAGCATTACGGCACCAAAACAACCGAAGGTTATTTTATCGGAACGAAAAAAGAAGCGATTAAAGCCGGAAGAAAAGTCATTGAATCCAAACACACCTTTCGTTACAGTAAGAGTTATCGCTGGAACGGAAAAGGCGCGGCGCCGGAACTGAAAGTGGGACATGCCATTGAAATAGTCCCGGACACAATGCCGGAGGTTTTGAAACAAGGCGATCAACTGCCGGTTACGCTTTATTTTATGGGCAAACCCGCGGCTAATATGATTATCGGCGTTAATTCCATGACGGGCAGCGACGAAATCGGACATCCCGACGAGACGGATAAATTTTTAACAACCTATAAAACAGACGCAAACGGAAAAGTCGTATTAAAAATGAGCGACTCGGGCTGGATGATCTTTATGGCGGAAAAGTTAATCAAAAACCCGGAACCCGATGTGGATAAACTGTTTTACTCCACCACCCTCACCCTCTGGGTGGAAAAATAAGTTTCATAAAAGTAATGGTTAACCAAACAATCTGCGCCTGATTAATTAGGATCCGGTCGAGTGTACAAAACATAAAGGAAAGCTTATGAAAATCAAACTAATTTTATTATTTGCATTTGTAAGCTGTTGGCAAAGCGTCGCTTTTGCCCACGGCGTTACTTACAATGTTGTAAGAGACAGCGCGGTCATCATTAAGCTTGAATACGACAGCGGAGCGCCCATAAGTTATGCCGATATCAAGATATTCTCTCCCGCCGACGACAAAGTGGAATTTCAGAACGGTCGCACCGATAAAAACGGCTGCTTTGCCTTTGTTCCGGATCGCGAAGGCGTCTGGAGAATAAAAGCGGAAGACGGCATGGGACACGGAATTGACAAAGAAATAACGATTAACAAAGGCAAAACCATAGAGAATCCTCACCATGACGAATCGAACAGAAACAATTATATCGGGGCGTTTGGGGTGATAATGGCTGTTACCGGACTGTTGTTTTACCTGAAGTCCAGGAAGAAATAATCCGTTATGCACATATCCGACGGAGTTTTAAACGGAAATATTTATATAACCGGATACGCAATTACTTCGCTGATTACAGCCTATACTTTAAAAAAAGTGTCGGAAGAGGACATTCCCAAGATCTCGGTTGTTACTTCGGTCTTTTTTGTCGCCTCGCTTATTCACATTAAAATCGGACCCACAAGCGTCCATCTGGTTCTTAACGGCTTGGTCGGCATATTGCTTGGTATGGCAGCCTTTCCTTCCATTCTTATCGGACTCCTTCTTCAGGCGTTCATCTTTGGGCACGGGGGGATTACGTCTTTGGGAGTAAACGCCGTCATCATGGGTGTGCCGGCGCTGATTGCTCATGCGCTGTTCGGATTAAGAAAATTGAATCCTAAGAAAAGTTTTGTGTTGTTTCTCGCATTTATCTGCGGCGGAATTTCCATCTTTTTTTCTACCGTACTCCTATCCGTTTTTCTTATTCTTTCGGAAAAAGAATTTGAAACCGTCGCTAAAATAGCCGTGGTTTCCAACATTCCCATAATGATAATAGAGGCGATAATCTGCTTGTTTGTCGTAAAATTTCTGTTACGGGTCAAACCCCAATTGCTGGAGTGATATGCACATTGAACCGGACAAATATGCTCATATAAATTCACCCGTTCATCACTGGGATACTCGTTTTAAGATTGTATCCCTTGTGGGACTGATTGTCGGATTTTCATTTATTCATAAGATGGCTTTATTGCCGTTCATTCTTATCATATCTTTTCTGCTCATATATTTATCCCGTCTGCCGGTGCGGTATCTGATGAAACGACTTGAATATATCATTCCTTTTTTGCTTTTCGCGGCAATCCTGTTAAGCGTTACTTCCGGCGGGGAAACTCTGTATTCTTTTAAAATGCTAAAAGTTTATAAAGAAGGGTTAGCGCTTGGTTCTGTTATATTCATACGATCAATAGCCAGTATATTGATTTTCTTTGTACTGTTGGAAACCGCTCCCTTTCTGCAAACCATGAAGGCGCTGCAAGCGTTGAAAATTCCGTCAAAGCTGACCGGGCTTGTATTTTTTACGTATCGATATATTTACGTTTATCTCGAAGAATTAAGAAAGATGAGAATTGCATTAAGACTTCGCGGGTATAATGACAACTCCGTTCTTCACACCCTTAAAACCAATTCGGCGATCATCGGGAGTCTTCTTTTAAGAAGTCTGGAGCAAGCGGAACGGATATGCACAGCCATGGTTTTGCGGGGATATTCGGGAAACGTTCAGGAAAACAGCAGCTTCTCCGCCAGAACTTCTGATTATGTCAAGTCGTTAATAACTTTTGTTATTGTTTTGGTAATCATATTAATTCAAAAGACAATGCTATGAAAAAAGAAATAATTCAAATACAATCTCTTTGCTATTCTTACGAAGACAAAGATGACGTACTTCAGGATGTCTCGATAACCATAAACGAAGGCGAAAGCGTCGGAGTTATCGGACCAAACGGCGCGGGCAAAACCACGCTGTTTCTGCTTTTATGCGGCATCCTGAAACCGAGCCGCGGAAACATCCGAATCAACGGAAAAGAAGTTGTTTACAAGGCGTTTAACCGATCGGTCGGCTATGTTTTTCAAAATCCCGACGACCAGCTCTTTTCTCCCAGCGTATGGGACGACATCGCCTTCGGACCGATGAACATGGCGTTGTCCAAAGAGGAAATAACCAAAAGGGTTGAAAGAGCGTTGGAAATTTGTAATTGTAAACACTTGGCGAACCGTCCTTCGCACCATCTATCGGGGGGAGAAAAAAGGATGGTGGCTATTGCCAGCGTGCTTTCGATGGAACCGGAGATAATGATTTATGACGAGCCGTCCGCCAGTATGGATATGCGTTCGAGAAGAAACATCATTAACCTGATCGCTTCGAATAAAAAAACAAATTTGATCGCCTCTCACGATATGGAATTTATATTGGAGACCTGTCAGCGAGTGATCCTCATCGATTCGGGAAAGTTGATCAGAGACGGGCAAGCCTCGGATATTATGGGCGATTTTGAGTTAATGGAAAAATGCGGTCTGGAGGTTCCCTATTCGTTAATAAATTCAAAATATCAGGATTCCCGAACAGCATGAGTAAAATCGGATTATTTGAAGATTTGAAGCGGTAAATAGATTGCGCCGACTGATCTCATTTTCAAATTTTATTTCAACAGATGGTTTTGCCATACGCTAACTTTTTTTGTTTTCCGTTAATTAATCTAATCTTTTCGCAATTAAATGCTTAACGCGCGATGAGTTATCCGAAAACCTAAATCCGTTGAGGTCTAAAACGTTTGATATTTAATACTGTAGTGGTAATACAAAAAAATGCCATACTGTTTTTATTTTAGTTACATCAATACTTGTTAAAGATGCGTTTATTATTTTACAAACTGCCGAATATCAGGGCGGTACTCCCCCACCGTCTGTCTTTGGTTTACAACGGTTTCTCGGGCTTTTCTCAATAAAAACCATCTACTCGGTTTGTACTAAAGGATTGCCGGCATCGGATAAATGAGATATGACCTGATCGTATTAAGAAACACCTCGGGTAAAGCGGGCATGTTTTTACGAACGGTAATAGTCCCCTTTTGATAGATGACGCACATTCACAAACCCAAATGATTCATTTAAATTTCCTGTTATTCTTGTAAGCTATTCATTCAATCATTTTTCTGTTACCGCAAATCAG
>JAADIP010000198.1:0-6713 GCA_013151275.1 Calditrichota bacterium
AAAAGAATATTGATTAAATTCAAAGTAAACCGCAGTCCGGAGCCCTTTTTGGCATCAAGAATCTTTATCGTTTTTTTACCGTAATCATAAATCATTTGGTTTTGAATCTTCCCGACGCCAAAAACAAGATTCCACAAATGCCAGGGCAAAAGAACAATCAACAGCAAAAAAGCCATTCCAAAATCAAAAATCCGCTTCACAATTTTGTTAAAGGGTTTTCCGTAAGCGTATTCAATATCCACCAGAGGAACCGAATCCAAACGTTCGATATTTGATTTGCCAATCATAAACTCCAGATGTCCGGGAACCATCTTAAACTCAACATCCGGATTCCGAACCTGCGACATGGTCGTAAGGATGGCTTCAAACGAAATATTGTGGGTTGTAAAAACAACCAGATCCACACGATTCAAACGAATGTATTCCGGTAAATTTTTTAGCGAAGTGACCACGGGAATTTTATTCAGACTCTTGCCGATATCTTCGTTGCGCAAAGCCACCAATCCCAAAATTTTAATACTGGAAGAAACATAGCCCTGCAACTTTTGCAAAAGCTGGCGCGTTTCCTCGTCAAATCCCACAATGACCGTGCGTTTCGAAAAATAGTCCCGGCTTAAAGCAGACGTTGTTTTGCGCCTGAAAGCCCGCAGCGCAATTCGCCACAGCGACATTAAAAGTATGCTGCCCATGGCGGAAACAATTACCACCAGTCTGGAAAACGCAAACTGATTAAAGAAAAAGGTTAACGCCGAAACAAAAGTAAAGGCAACCAAATTGGCTTTTATGATTTTGGTGACGGAATACCGGTCTCTGTTCAAACTTTCAAAAAAGAGGGACGAAAGGAAATAAGCAACCGTGGTTATCCCGTTGATCACTATGTATTGATTAAAAAAATCCTCAATTCGAAACTGACCCTTTAATTCGTACCGAATCCAGAAATTGACAAACAGAATAACGTTCAAAATTAAAATATCCACAATAACCGGGAAGTAAAGCTCCAGATTATTTTTAATAAAGATGAACAATCCGCGTAAAATGGTTCCCAGCAAAATCAGCCATTTAAAGGGATAAACATATTTTTGTTGATAATGCTTTTTGTAAAATTTGTACAACGAATGATTAAAAGTAATCACATAATCCAGATTATTTTTTTTTGTGCTTTCACCTTTGTAATGAACAATCTGCGAATCGGGCACATAGTAGATTTTGCCTCCTGCCTTGTTTATGCGGTGGCAATAATCGATATCCTCGCAATACATGAAAAAATCTTCATCCAGCTTGCCGACCTTTTGCACCGTTTCACGGCGAATCATCATAAACGAACCGGAAATAGCCTCCACCGGATAGCATTGATTTTCGTCGAGGTAGGTTAAATTGTAACGTCCGAAAATCTTGCTTTTCGGGAACAGTCTGGCAAGACCGATCACCTTCCAGAAGGCGGTTAAAGGCGTGGGAATGCTGTGGCGGCAATCCACCGAAAAGGTGCCGTCGGGATTCAATATTTTGCAGGTGGCGGCGGAAGCGTCGGGCGTTTTATCAAAGAATTTCAGTAATTTGGTGAAGGTATCTTCCTGAACAACGGTATCGGGATTGAGCAAAACCATGAACTTTCCGCGCGCGATGTCCAGTCCCTGATTATTTGCGGCGGAAAAGCCCACGTTCTCTTTGTTTTCAATCAGAATTACCTGCGGAAAACGCTGCCGGATCATTTGCACGGAGCCGTCCACCGAGGCGTTATCCACAACAATAACTTCCGACGGAATATCTTTTAAAGCGCGCCGCACCGAATCCAGAGCCTGCTCCAAAAACTCCCGAACATTAAAATTCACAATAATCACCGAAATCACAATGTCTTCGCTATTTCTGATTTCTTCCGCTTTTTTCATCGCGTTTCTTTCCCGCCTATAAAAATCAACATCGAGCGCAGCAAAATCCGTAAATCAAAAGAAATGGACATGTTCTCCAGATAAAACAGATCTTGCTTTAATTGATCGCGCTTGTGTTTCAGAGCTTCTTCGTAGCGGTATTTTACCTGCGCCCAGCCCGTCAATCCCGGTCTCACCTGAAAGCGACGGTTATAAAATTTGATCTTTTTGCGTAGATATTCCACCACTTCCGTTTTTTCGGGTCTGGGACCGACAAAACTCATTTTGCCCAGTAAAATATTAATTAAAGCCGGAAATTTGTAAAAACGGCTGCGGTAAAGAATTTTCCCGATCAAAGGCTGCTTTCCAGTGGAACGGTTCGCCGTGGCTAAATTGATCATGCCGAACTCTTTACCGTACTTACCCACCACATTTTCAGCCATGAACGGAGGATAAATTCCGCTTAAAATCTGCAGCGCAATCACAAATAACAGCAAAGGAGAAAATAATATTAGCAGCAACAAAGAAAACACAATATCGAACAAACGCTTAAAAGCCCATTGCCAAAGGTTCATCGTCTCGGGAAATAGGCGGATCAAAGGGTGTCCCAAAATTTCTTCGGTTTTCAAGCCCGATATGGCGTCGTACATTTGCGGAATGATTTTAAAAATCACCGCCGGATTATCGACTTTAGAAACAAGATTCAAAATCTCATCGCGGGAACGTTCATTAATGGCGATGATCACCTCTTCCACTTTCCGCTCGCGAATGATTTTGGCAAGCTCGTCATAGGTTCCCAAAAAATTCAATCCGCTAAAAGGCTTGTCTCTCTTTTCTTTTGTGACGTAACCGACCACATCGTAAAGCAAATGGGGATTGTGGCGGATGTCTTTAATCAATCGTCTGGCTTTGGTCGTATCCCCTATCAGCAGCGCACGGTGGGGCGAATATTCCAGCGCGGAAAATCTCTTTTCGATGGCGATTAAAATCAATCTTCCCATGTTGACCAAAATCAACAGCAAAGACCCGTAAATAATCAGGCTGAGTCTGCCTTCCGAAAAAAGTTTATTGGGATTAAAGGTGATCAGAAACAGGATCAGGATGCCGAACAGAATAACTTTTGAGACCCGGCGAATTTGATCGAACCGCGAAACGTCCCAACGCATGTTGTACAGATTATTCATCATAAAAAGCCCGAGCCAGCCAAAGGTAAAAAGCGCCAGCACAACGGGTTCCAGAATCAATCCCGACGGAACTTCGGCTGCTGTTCCGAACCATCCAGAATGATACCTGAGCCACCACGTCAAAATCAAAGCAAGATTAAGCGTTACGACATCGCTGATTAACAGTAACAATTTGTGCAGAACCCGGCTGATGGAAAGCGGAGCCAACCCTGGTTGCGACTTGATGATTTCATGATCGCCGTAATAGGTTTTTGTGCGCTGCGCCTCCAGATATCCCAGACGTTTCAATCCCAAAACCGATAAGATAAGCACGAGAAACAATAAAATTCCCCCGACCAGTAAAAAATGGCGGGCAAGTAAATAGGCGGTTATTCCGAAGCCCAGAGCCGCCATGTAAATTAAATACACCGCCTGTCGATGGGATAATCCGAGATAGATCAGCCGATGATGCAAATGGTCTTTATCGGGTTTAAACGGGTGCTTGCCTTTGTTCAGTCTGCGGAAAAAAGCCACGCTCGTATCGCCGATGGGAATGGCAAGAATCAGCATCGGCAATAACAAGCCCACCCTTCCCGGAGCGGTTTCAAATCCGCGCATTCCCAGAGCCGCTAAAATCAATCCTAAAAAAAGCGATCCCGTATCTCCCATAAAAATGGACGCCGGATGGTAATTGAATTTTAAGAATCCCAGAATGCCGCCCATTAACGAAACAGAGACGATCAAGAACGCCCAATTCTCATTTTGCCAGGCGAGAACTGCAAACACCGCAGCCGCGATCAGGCTCACTCCGCCCGCCAGTCCGTCCAATCCATCCAAAAGATTAACCGCGTTACTCACGCCGATTAACCACAAATAGGTTATGGGAATAGATAAAATTCCCAATTCCAGATCCATGGCAAAGGGAAGACTGATGCGCTCGATTTTACATCCGAGCCCGATAATAATGCTCGAAGCTACGAACTGCCCGATGAACTTGTGAACCGCGTCGAGTCCCTTTAAATCGTCATAAACGCCGATGGCAACAATAAAAACCGACGCCAGCAAAATTCCGCCGAATTGATCGATGACCTTGCTAAATCCGTCGGGCGCCAAAACCGCGGAAAGAAAGATACCGCCGACGAAACCGGCGTAAATACCAAATCCGCCCATGTGCGGCATAAACTTTTTGTGCATCTTGCGCGGATCGGGATGCTCGCCGATTTTAAATCGCAGCGCCAGACTGCGCGTTAACCAGGTAAACGATAAACCGCAAATCGTCGCAAAAATAAAAATGATTAAAAAAATGATGTCCGCTTTTAAATCCATTGATCTGTCTTTTAAATTGATTTTTTCGTGATTGCTCTTTTATTTTCCTTTAAAGGAGAATATTCAGATACTCCGTCAATCCTTACTTCTTGTTTGACAAATTAGTACTTCAATAAAACTCCCACCATCAATTCCCGATAGGTAGCGGATTCGCTCTGCCTTTTGTGCTGCCCGTACGTCCATCTGCCCGAAAGATAAAAATCGTTGAAAATTTCATAATTGGCGTAAAACTGAAACGTACGCTGAGTATTGAGTATCCCTTCCAAAAATTTACGCGTATCTTTTGGTTTGCTTTGTGTGCCTAAAAGCGTTTCGTGACCCAGCAAAATATCGCCGCCTATATTCTCATTGGGGTAATTCTCCCCGTGTTTCCATTGTTGAAATTTAAATCCGGTTACCAAACGGGCGTGCCAGTCTTTGCGCAGGTGAAAATAATAAACCTCCGAATTGGGACCAGCCCAGTGACCGATGGAACGATTATCCGAAGTATAAGAATTAATCAGATATTTGTGCGTGTACACCCAGGGCATGATAGCCGTATATTCGAAGCGCAGCGACAGGTTCGGCAATTTAAAGGGATCGACCCACCAAAGCCCAAAGGCAAAGGCGTGCTTATTGCCAAACCAATTGGTACCCAGCTTCTTTTTACGGAACTCATCCAGAAAGATCGTACCGTAAATTTTGACGCCCGGGCGCATCAAATATTCCAGATCGACGGCAATGGTGGCGTTGTCGCGGTCGCGCAACTTATGCTGCACGGCGCGGTAAAAATTAAAAGGAATCAAATACGCCCAGTCGGCGTAGCGATTGCCGTAAATAAAGCTCTCGTTTAATCCGATGGTCACCTTGTGTCCCAGGCTCATTTCCAGACGATGAGCCGCCAGCCACTTGTCCGGATAAACACGATATCCGTCCGGTAAGGTATCCTGCCAGAACGATTGCAGTTTACCGTGCAGGGCGATAAACTTAAACCAGCCCCAATCTTTGCTGATGCTCAGGTAGGGATAAGCCTCCGTATTGTTCGACAGAATAAGCTGCCCCGATTCCCCGTATCCCCAGGCGATTTCCTGCTGGGCAAATTGCAGGTCGAAATATTTTAAATGAAAAGACAATTCGCCGCCCGTGCGATCGGAATAACGCGCCGCGTCGTCGCTAACCTCGCTCCAGCTCCCCTTTAAAATCGGATGCTCCTCAATATATTGCTCGTTATTTCCGCGCAAGCCGTGCAAACTTACCTCGAAGCGGTAACCGAAATTCTCCTGCAAAACGCCTCTGAATTTGTACGTTTGCCAGCTCGCCGAACGATACATGTCGTCCGAACGCTGTTCGTAATCCACTCCCTGTTCGTAATCAAAATAAAAATGATCCGTGTTTGTTTCCCACAAAAAAACGTGGTTTTCTTCTTCGGGAAAATTCTGCTTAAAGAATCGTTTAAAATCTTTTTTAAAATTTTGCCATCCCGCCAAAATAGAATACCAGTTTTGATTATCTGGAAGCAGCGGATTACGCTCCTTTCTTCGAAGTTCCCAGCGGTAATCTAACAAAAAATCGTCCAGCCTTCTACGGTCAATGGCGGTCAGCTCCGCCCGATGTTTGGCGGCTGCTTGCAAATACGCTGATACCTGCGCCCTGCTGAACGGCTTTATTCCGTTAAACACATCCTGTACGAACCCGAGGGTTTCCATTCGTTCCAGAAAATGATAAACAGGATCATCCAAAGGCACCGACGTGGGACTGTTCGCGCTCAGAATTCCGTAGCCGAGCAAAACGGCAATTATCAACGGAATCATCGATTTTGACATAATCATTCTCCGTTTTCAATCAATTGATGCAATAACTTCTGGTACTGATCGGCTAACTTATTGCGGTCAAAACGGGTTTCAACAAATTTTCTGCCGTTCCGTCCCATCTCTTCGCGCAATCGGGGATTTTCTTTCAACTCAAGAATTTTCTGTTTTAACATCGGGGCGTTTTCCGGCTCAGAAAAAACTCCCGCCTTCGCCTGCTCGACCAGTTTACGCGATTCGCCGTCAACACTGATTAAAATGGGTCTGCTCATAGCCATGATTTCAAATATTTTGGAAGGGATCACGCTGCGGAAAAGCGGAAGATCGCGCAGAGTCACAAGAATAATATCCGAAAGCGCGTAATATTCCGGCAGTTGCTGTTTATCGATCTGATCCAGAAAGAGCACATTGTTCAGCCGCAGCTCGCGCGCTTTTTGTTTTAAATTCTCTTTTTCCGCTCCTTCGCCTACAAGCAGAAATAAAACATCTTTTTGATCTTTCAGCAAATCAGCCGTGTCAAGAACCTTATCCAGCGCGTGGGAAAGTCCGTGCGTCCCGATGTACGAAACGAT
>JAADIP010000198.1:6774-36105 GCA_013151275.1 Calditrichota bacterium
GATTGAAACAATTTCAGATCGACTCCATTCTTAATAATTGTGATTTTTTCTTTGGGGATTCCCCGACCGGTGAGAATATCGACCGTGGAATCGGCTACTCCGACGATGTGGATCGCCTTGCGATACAGGGTCATTTCAATCCATTCCAAAAAGCGAATGATCAACGGATTTTTTAACTGTCCCAATTGCACAATGGATTCGGGCCAGAGATCGCGGACTTCAAAAATAAACGGAATACCCTTCAAACGACTGATGATGAATCCGGCGACGCCCACAAAGAACTGCGGGCTGGTGGCGATTAAAACATCCTGTTTTCCGACCTTGCGCGAACCCTGAATAATGCTTGAACACATAAAAGAAATGTACGAAAGAACGCGTTTTAAAAAACCTTTATTCGGCGCGGCGAAGATGTAAGTGCGAACCACGCGAATGCCATCCTTTTCTTCTTCCAGATAACGATAACCGCGGTATTCAGGGGGAATGATTCCCGTGGGATGATTGGGAAAACTTGTTAAGACCGTAACCTGATCGCCGTTTTTTACCCAGCGTCGCGAAAGTTCGAAAACACGTGCGGAAGGTGCGCCCATTTCCGGCGGAAAGTACTGTGAGACATAAAGTATGCGCAAATATTTACTCCTTATTTCTGTCCAAGGCTAAGCGTCAAACCTTAAATTTAGCAGACCTAAGGACTTAGTGCAAATCGGATAGCAGAAAACAGAAAGTAAGATAAAAGATTAAAGATTAAAGGTTAAAGTAAAGGTTAAAGATTAAAGTAAAAGGGTTTCAGAAAGCGGAAAGACGTAATGCGTGATGAGTAACAGGGTGACAGGGTGACAAAATGACGAGTAATGCGCGGATGGAGATGTACGCTTAACTCTTACACCCTTAACCCTTACACCATTCACAAATTCTGTCAAAAAAAGGAAGGATTTTAGTGCCAATATATTAACACGGTTTAAGCCGGTATTCCATCTGTCCCTTTTGAATATCCTTCGGAATTAAAACAATTACTTTCGCTGGAATAACTTTTCCGAATTCGGGCGTGTAAAACCAGTCGCGGATTTCAGCCCGCGCTTCATTTTCATCAAACAAAACTGCTAATTCAATACCGTTTCTTTTTAACAGAATCGATCCCTTTGTCTGTTCAAGAAGGCATTCCGGGTGCGGGTGAATCAGGTTTTCCGCGGATCGCAAATGTTCGGCGCGATAGATATCTTTAATAACAATCATATTCCTTTTTTGCCAACGGATGAATCTTTGATGGTAGTAAGCCCGCTTTTTATTTATTCGATTTTTGTACGAACCCGCGAATTCCGGAAACGGTTCCGTTTTAAAGCGGACCGCTTCGGGTTTTATGCGCTTGCCCATGCGGAAAGCCTGCCAAAGCTCTGCCTGTTCCATTCCGTTAACAACCAGAGTATTGTGGCTGTAAATACTGCGCGCCTTATTCCTCAGATCAGACGGAAGATATTCGCCCAAACCGCTATCCACAATAAAACGTTGAGTTTTAAAAGAGAATTCGTAGCTCAAAAAATCGCAGTGCGCATGACCGGGCTGGTAGGTAACGCCCAATTCGCCGCCGTCGATTGCCATGTACGTTTCATTCGACCGGACAACGTAATAACCGCTTTCTTTCAGAGAAATTATTTTCTGTTGTTCAAAATAGATATTTTGAGAATTAAATACTTTTGAATAATAGTCATTGATCTCTTCGGGCTTTGGCGCAACCTTAAAAGCGGTATCTCCAAACAAAGCCGGTTCGCCGTCGGGATGGGTAAGTTGATTCAGCCATTGCAGCATGGCTTCTGCTTTTTCATGCAGCATCTTCCGAAAGTTTTCGAGGCTCGGTTGGTTTTTATTCAAATCGGGATTACTGGCTTTTAACAGATTGGCTAAATCAATTACATCGGTTAATATCAGTGAGTGGTACATGGGACTTCGTTCGTAATGACCGCCGTCATCCAGAATTTGCTCTTTCAACTGCCCTTTTACCCATCGAACGCCTTTTTCAATCCATTTATTTTCACCAAAGAAAAGTCCCGCAAAAAGAACGGTTTTCACATTAGCCCAAAGGTGATTTGCCTGAAGATGGTATTCAAAAAAATGCGTAAGATAAGCGGTTTGCCGGTAAAGGCTGTTCAAAAATTGTTGTTTAAATTTCGGATTGTTTTTAAAATAATCGTGGAACGCGTCATAGAAGAAAATCCAGTTAACAATTCGCAGCGAAAGGGGATACGGTTCCCAGCCGTTTCCCCGCCCGACGGGATTTTGTTCTATCCAATCCTTGATAAGTTTTTGAGCGTACTCAAAATTATCAGCATTGATCTCTTTGGTTAAAGGGAGTAGATATTCAAAATAATGCAGATTGTAAAGCCAAAGTTTAGGTTTTGAAGGATCGTTCCAAAAGATATTTTTTTCATATTCTGCTTCAATGTTAACAAATTTAAACCGCCGTTCATTTAGATTTTGATTGGCGATTTTGCCGTAACATTTTGGTTTTAAATTGAATTTTGGAGGATCAACGGGGCAGGATAATCGGGAAATTTGTTTTCGAATTAAATTTTGCAGAAACCGACTTTTAAGCCTGAACCACAACCGAAAAAAAATTTGTTCAAATTTCAGAGAGGATATGGTATGAAAAAAGAATGAAATTCTCATCGATCCCACGCTTCGATATTTTTCCCGATTCTGCCCTTACTGATTATAATCGTTAATCACTTCCGTCTCCTTAATAATAAGAGGAATTAAGGTAAGGGTTGTTAAAAGTTTCTTGTTTAATAAACATATTTTATAAAACAAACTCATTCCAAATTGATTTCATCGAAACAAATCTTCTCTCTCCCACCGCCTGCTTTATGGCAAGCGTTGCCAGAGAAACTTCAAATAGTTCCTGAATCGGAATGGGAGTTTCCGTTCCGTTTTTGATACTTTCTAAAAACGATTTTATTTCCGCAAGATGTCCCTTATCCTGTTTGAGCGACACTTCTTTTAAAGGCGATCCGTAACTTGTTAGTCTCTTAAAATTATCGATCTGAAAAACCCGTTGCGATGAAAACACCTCCACACGTTCTTTCGGAAAGCGAGGATTTCCGTTAGCCAGATAGTTAACGGATGCCTGCGAGCCATCTTCAAAGGTCAATAAGATCATCATCTTATCTTCATCGGTTCCCGAATGTCCGCGAGTAGTAATCGCTCCGACTTCGCTGATGGGATATCCTACCAGAAAACGAGCCAAATCCACAAAATGGCAGCCTTCACCAATGATTCGTCCGCCTCCCATTCTAAGATCGTGCACCCAGTGATCCATTGGAATGTAACCGGCATTGACGGTTATTATTATTGAAATGGGATCGCTGCGTTGTTGAACGGTCTTTTTCAGTTTCTGACTGAACGGCGAGAAGCGACGATTAAAACCGACCATTAGCCGTAAATGAGGTTTTTCCTGTTTTTTATCATAAACCTGCTTCAACTCTTCAAAATTCAGCGCTAAAGGTTTTTCCACAAAAACATGCTTATCATTCTCCAGCGCTTTTATCACTAATGAAGCGTGCGAATCGTGGCGGGTAGCAATAAACACCGTGTTAATTTCCGAATTTTCAAGCACTAACTCACGATCCGAAGTTGCCTGCGGAATGCCGAATTTTTTAGCGGCAACGCCGGCGCTTAAACCGTCGGAAGAGGCGATCATTCTGACAGGAGCCTTTAACTTTTTAAGCGAGGGCAATAGAACGGCTTTGGCAAAATTTCCGACTCCGATGAATCCTATCCGTAGATTATCGACCGTCGTAGCTTTTGATGCGGACAGTCCGGCAAAATCCAAAATTTTCGGCAGTTCTTCACTGACTTTGTACTCAAGAATAATGCCCAGCGGATTTTCTTTCTCAATAGTCTCATAAGCCTGTATAGCCCGATCAAAGGGGAATCGGTGTGTAATCAGTTGATTAACATTTATCTTTTTTTGTTGCAAAAGAAACAGGAATGCTTCCATATTTCGTTTTGCGGTCCAACGCACATAAGGCAAAGGATAATCGTTTCCACCCTCATAAACAGGGTCATAACGTCCGGGTCCATAAGCGCTCGAAACCTGAAAAGTTAATTCTTTTTCGTAAAATAAATTTCTGGGAACCGTGATGGGAATAACGCCGATTAACACAATTCTTCCGCGTTTGCGGGACATTAAGGCGCACTGACTGAGGAGTTCTTCGGAAGAAGCGGATGCGGTTATGATTACGCCGTCTGCGCCTATTCCGTCGGTTGCGCCAAGTACAAATTCAACATTTTCGGCGATTGAACCCGAAAGGGCGGCTTCGATTCCCTGCTGACGGGCAAATTCAACTTTTTCTCCGGCAATATCAAAAGCAAGAACGCGACAACCGTTAGCCGTTAATATTTGAGCGGTTATCTGCCCCAGCAAACCAAGACCCACCACTACAATCGTCTCTCCCAGCGCAGGATCCAAAAGGCGGACACCTTCCAGACAAATCGCGCCCGGAACCGTGAAAGCGGCTTCATCATCCGCAACATTTTCAGGGACCGATGCCGTCAATGTCCAGGGGACACGCACAACTTCGGCATGGGGTCCATTTGAAACAACGCGTTGTCCTTTTTCATATCCTTTTACCTGGGAACCGGCTTCCAAAATTTGCCCCACGTTTGAATAGCCCAAATGGACGGGTTCGTTCAATTTTGACCAAACCGAATGAGCCGTTGTAATCAATCCTTCGGTTTTAATTTTGTCAATCACCTGTTTTACCCGATCGGGTTGTTGTTTGGCTTTGCTTAAATACGAAGCTTTGCCAAAATCAAGCAGCATCTTTTCGGTGCCCACAGAAATCAGACTTCGTTTTGAGGCGATAACTATGTTTTGAGCCGTCGCTTTTGGCACAGGCGCATCTATCAGTTCTAATTTACCTGTTCTGAAATATTGGATAAGCTGTTTCATAATCCTGACCCCAGATTCAATTTTTCGCACCAAAGATTACATTTTTTCAGAAGAATATTCAACTTTATTATTGAATATTTTATCTATTCGGATTGTTTATCAATTCCCGATATTGTTGAATTATTCCGGACAAAGCGGATTCTTCGAATTTTGATTTCAATTTACCTTCCCCGCCAAGAAGAACCTTTTTTGTCAATTCAACAAGCCTGTTAAAATCACCCGCAGGATACACAAGGCAGCTTTCGGGTCGCAGGCAGACATCGCTGGCAATCACGGGCGTTCCCACGTACAGTGCTTCTTTAACCGACATGCCCTCAATATCGGACAGAGTCGGACGGATAAAAAGATCGCAGATTCCCCAGATTTCAAAGGCGTTGGGGATGGGTTTCTGAATCAAAAGAATATCTTCTTTTAAACCCGACTGTGTAATTTCGTTCAAAATTTTCCGATAATAATCCGCATCACCGATTTGCGGCAGTATTAAAACTAATCCAACATCTATTCCGTCGTTTTTAAGGGTTTTCATTAAACGCAGTATCGAATCGACCCCATAAATATCTTTCCCTTTCTCGCGAACCAGCATCCAGGCTACGAAAGAAATCAGGAACTGCTTTTTCCGGCGGAATTTCCGAATTTCATCGGGCACGCCTTTAAATTCCGAATTCAACGGAGGAATAAACGCCCCGACCAAAAACAGGGATTCGTTTTTCACTCTAAAAGTCCTGATTAAAAATTGTTTAAAATCGGGGTCATTTAAAAATATGCGTTGAAATTTTTTCAGGGCTAAAGATATCAACCATTTTTTTAAGCCCCGGGCATCGTCGCGCAATGTTTGGTTGTGCAGGGTTAAAACCTTTGTATGACGCCAGCCGAGCATTGCCAATAAAAACCATGAAAATCGTTTTCGAGCGTGTAAATGGATAATCCGCGGCGATTTGAACGGAAGTTTAAAGAATTGTAAAAGTACTGATCGAACTTTAAAAATATTTTCGTCGGGTTGGTGCAATTCCCCGTTAAAATTCAGAAGAACGGCATTAAATTCGCTTTTTGTTTTTAACCCGTGAAACAGGCGTTTGATATGAACGGACACTCCTCCGTAAGGCGGCGGGTAGGTGCCCCAAATTTCAACTATGGGTTTTGTCGCTAATTTACTTGAATCGTTTTTTTTCAATTCAATCCCGCTCATTTAAAATCTTCATCATTTCTTCGACACGATGCTCCCACCCCTGCTTCTGTCCGAATGCAAAATTCTTTAAGCACTGGTTTGAATCGTGATTTACTAAAACGTCAATTTTTTGGGCAAAATCCTCGGGCGAATCGGCAATTAACACATATTCGGAAAAAAATTCTTTTAGATCTTGCGAAGTATCGGTTGTTAACACCTTTTTCCCTGCCGCCAAATATTCGAACAGTTTTATTGGAACAACGCTTTGATTGAACAGGGTCATTCTGTTTGGGATTATGGCAATATCAAAAAAATGTAAATATTGATAAACCTTCTCGGGTGATTTTTTGCCAAGAAAATACACGTTGGGAAACATATTCAATTTTTCCACCTGATCATGTACATTATTTATCCAGGGTCCGACAAAAACAAATGATTTATCTTTATGCTTTTGAACGGCTTTATTTAATAAATCAAAATCTATCCAATTACGAATCCCTCCCAGATATCCGACAATGGGAGGCGGAATATTTTGCAAATCATCCGGTTTTGCCGGTTTTTCTAAAAATGCCCGTTTAAATATTTTCAGATTGGCGCCGTTAAAAATCAAAAAGGTTTTCGGATTAAAGGTTCTGGCTTTTTTCAATAATTTAAGAGTCGTGACAAAGACATAATTTACGTGTTTGAATAGCTGTTCTTCTAATTCGATTAGATCGGGCTTTTCGTTGTCATTAGGATCCAGTCCGTACTCATCGTAACAATCATAAACCACCCTGATTTGGTCCGAAAAAAAGGTCCAATCAAACAATTCCGGTCTGTAAATCCAGAGAAAAGCATTGGGATCAATTTTTTCTATTTTAAATAAGCGCCTAAGCTGATAATTCATTATCCATTTATTTATTTTACGAAACAAAGGAATTTTTATAGCCAGAAGTTGATGCAATATGGTCATTGGTCGATAAAGAAAAATCTTTGTCCCGCGCTGTTTCCTGTTAAAGAAAGTATAAAAGGCGTCCAATAAGCGATATTGTCTTCTAAGACCCGCCACAACTAAATCTGCAGGAATTTCAATGATAAAAATTCTTTTTACTTCTTCTCTTTTTGCCAAAGTCTCAAATAATGGTTTACGATGGAAAATAGCATCCCATTCTCCTGCAATAAAAACGACAAAATCGCTTGCATTTTGCATATTTGGTCATCCTTTTGCTCTGATAAAACGCAGTAGTCGAACCGGAACGCTATCTTTTTTCTTGTTTAGCAAAGCAAGGTACTGCCGATAGGTAGCTGTTTTTATCGGATTCCGTAATTTTAATGCTTCTTTATTTTTGAAAATCCCTTCAAAAACTCCCTTGCGGTAAAATTTAAAATATCCTAATCTTGCACTATACAGAGCGGCTGAAAAAAAGACAAAAAGTAAATGCGGGATTGTAAAACGCCAGGGAACATTGCGCAGATATATCCAGAATTCATTCCTAATCCCGTAATAAAAAAATCGTTCATCGGGCAGGTAGCGCTCTTCGGGAGATATTTTATGATAAGCCTTAATTTCAGGAGTATATAAAATATCAAAACCCGCATCCAAAGCTCTTAAGCTGTATTCTTTTTCTTCATGCATGAAAAACAATGAATCCCACATCAATCCGATTTTATCCACAACTTCTCTGCGAAAGGCAAAGCCGGCGCCTTCAAAAGTCTGCACTTTATGCGGCGTGGTAACGGTTTTTAATTCGGGGTCAATAATCCAGGAAGTTTCATCAATTCCGCCCGTAAAAAAGTTGAGTATTTTAAATGTCAAAATACCCGCTTTAGGATAAGTTTCAAATGTTTTAACAACTTTTTCCAGCGCATCTTCTGCCAGTTCGGCATCATTATCCACAAACACAAGGAACTCGCCCTTGGCTTCTCTAATCCCGATATTTCTGCCGCCCGGCACACCGGCGTTTCTGTCATTTTTAATGAATCTAACTTGAGGAAAATCTCTCGGAATAATTTCCGCCGTTTTATCGGACGAATTATTATCAACCACAATAGTCTCAAAATTTTGAACGGTCTGGCTCTTTAAATTTTCCAGCAAAGCCACTAAATCGTTTACCCGATTGTAAGTGATTATGATAACGCTTATTTTCATATCAGTATCCCCAATTATTAACGAACAGCCCGAACATACAATGTACCCAATTTCCTCTTTTCATTATCTATCGAAGGATCAAAATCGGAACGCTTAATCTGTTGAAATCCGGCTTCTTCCAGAGCTCTTTTCAATGTTTCAAAATCATAGGCAAATTTGTGACTGCCGTTTTCTCGGAAATGGTGGTTTATGTGTTCCAATTTTGTTTTACACCAGGAAGGATCCCATAATTCTTCGGCATAGTCATAATAACTTTTATCGCCTGAAGTCTGGCAATATTCTTTCAGAGGCCATTCGGTATCGGGAACGCCGATTCTTAAAACGCCTCCCGGCTCGAGTAAACGGTAACATTCCTTTAAAAAAGAAAATGCCGGCTCGGGATAATCAAGATGTTCCAAAAAATGTTCATTGTAAATCATTGAACAGGAATTATCCGGCAAAGGGACGGACTGTCTCAAATCGAGATGTAAATCGGCTTCCCTATCGATATCCACATTCAACCACCCTTTTTTTATGTTTTTTCCGCAACCGAGATTTAATTTTAATTGTTTTGCATTTTTATATTTTGATGATTTAAGTACGTTGATAGAATGGATAAGCTGCACATACAATTCCCATATCAAACCTTTAATTGCGCGTTTAATATAAAAAAATTTCAATCTATAATTAACCTCTAAATTTGATCGGACTTCTGATCTAAATCGACATTTTCTCTATAACCGTTTAAAAGTTCGATTCTTTATTTCATTTATTTAAAAACCCACTCTTTCCGTTCAACATATTTTTTATAAATTCTGTGAATGGGTATTAGCATAAATAAATAAAAAAAGAAGTGATAGGAAAGATACGTAATCGTCAATAATTGAATACTAATTCCTAAAACTCCGACAATACTGCCGATAAACACTGCTTTTTGTTCCAAAGGTATCCGTTCCGTATTCCACAAATTCAAAGCCAATCTAAATGCCAAAAATAGAATAAGCAGGAATAGAATAAAATTAAAAATCCCGGTTTCAGCCCAGATAGTTAAAAAAGTATTGTGATTATATCCTCCGCCCTGCAATATTCCTCTTGTTTCTCCAAGTGTAATGGATTGCCAAATTACGTCAGGTGTATATTTTTTAAAAATAACAGGGAAATTATTAATGCCCACCCCCCAGATCGGATGAGCCGAAATAACATTAATCGTGATGTACAAGTACATTATGCGAAAAATAATTGCCCAATCTTCTTTTCTAAACTCAGGCAAAAATCGAATATAATAGGATTTTGGCAAGAGCAAGAACAATAAAATTACTCCCAGAATCATAAAAACGGATGACCAGATAATTTTGCGGAAATTTTTGTGGCTCCGGAAAATTATAATCATCATAATTCCCACAGCCAATAAAACCGCTAACATTGCTCCGCGGGAATTGGTTAAAACAATTATAAAAAAAATAAAAAATGTTAACGGCCATTTTTTATAATCGTGGTAGATGATTATTCGGGACAGTCCGACCAAAAAAGGAGCGATCAAAAAATTGCCCAGAAAATTAGGGTCTCGAAAGGTAGCATTCAATCGGAAGAACACGTCACTGTTCTGAATTTTCCATCGTCCCGGCACAAGCACAAAATAGTTAGTTTGAAACATTAGTTGAATTACACCCAAAATTCCGGCAAGAACGGCGGCATATAAAAAATAGTCGAGTACCTTTTTAAAATCGGCAAATGTCCGTAAATGGTAAATGGCATAACCGGCAAAGAGCATCCAATAGGTAAAATCACGTAAATATCGAATACTTGCGGTTTTGGATGTTGCCACCCGAAGAGAAATTACGGCAAAGAAGAAAAAAAGCATAAATAAATAAAAAAATTTATCTTTAAAAATTGAAATATCAATTTTATTCCCGAAAACAACACCAATAAAGAAGTGGAAATAAGCAATAAGAATTAATCCCTGAATCGGAGAAATACTTAATGCGCCAATGGAAATTCCGGGAATAACATCATGAAAAACCAGATAAAATACAATAATGGCAACATTTAGCAAAGGATTAAAAGACATGACCACAAAAATAATAATTACCAGAGAAACAGGAATAATTACCTTGGGATAAATAATACCAAGCTGAATTATAAGAATCTCTAAAAGCAGTAAATAGTATTTTGCGGAACGAATTACTTTGAGCGCCATTTTGTTAGCTTTTTAATTTCCTGAATTAAATTTGCAAATTCCGGACTTTCTTGCTGCTTGCTCCTGAAGTATTCGAGCGATAAAAGATAAACAATGTGCAAGATTAAAGCCGTGAAAACCGACAGAATTACAATCAAAGCGCGTTTAGGCTTTGATTTGTACTCTGCAGGAACACCGGGATCCACTATTAATAAAGAAGGTGTGTTCTTTACTTCTTCAACTTTGGCTTGCTCTACCTGCGGCACTAAAAACTCCAGAATTTTTTCTCTGATTTTAATATCGCGTAATAAGCGATAATAAAACAATCCTAACTCCGGAGTTTCTGTCATAGATTTAAATACAGTTGAATCCAAAGAACTATACTGATATTTACGCAACTTATCTTTCAGAACATCAATTTTATTTTTTAATTGTCTGATTTGCGGCGTATTGCTTTTCATGTTTTTTTGCAATATTTGTAAACTTATTTCGCTTTGCACTTTATCGGCTTCCAGACTGGCAATTAGTTCTATGGAGCTTTTGATTTGTTCGGGTAAATCCAAAACCGAATAGCGCCTTTGGAAATTAGCAAGAGAATCCTCGAGTTGAGCCAATTCGGTTGTAACTTTTCGATATTGTGTTTCTAAAAAAACCCGCTGATAATGGGCATTTTGTGTCTTTAGCTTTTTATACAGCGAATCAACTTTATGAATCAAAAAATTTAAAATTTCACCCGGCTTATTCCGATCACCCGGATAAATAACGCCAAAGTGCAGGCTACCATCATCGTTTACTTCTGCTGTAACAACTTTTTCTCTTAAAAATTTTCTTAATTTAAATCGATACTTATAATCAAATACTTTTAAAAGATCAAATTTTACGATCATTGAATCAAGAACTTCACGCGAATAAGCCAGTGTCACAAAGCGTTGGGCATCTTCGGAAGATGTCGAAATTCCCACCGAAACCGGAAGTTCCGCAAAAAATTGGCTTAACCCGCTCATATTTTGTGCACCCGGTACAATTACCAATCCGTCTGCACGATACCACTTGGTTAGTAGCATACTGGTAACCGTAGAAATAATTCCGATAATTAAAATATTAAGCAGTATTGCCTTTTTATTTTTTAAGAGCAAAACGATAAACTGAAGAAAACTGACTTGTGTCCTCATTGAATATCCTAATTTTTATTAAAAACTTAATTTAAAATTTAATCGCCTTTTTAGCAATTTAAATCCGGCTTATTCAAAATTTAAAAAGCGATTTGATAAAATTGATCTCATTTTTATTAATAACCCGAAAAACGAAAAGAGATATTAAATAAATAACAGCAGTTATGCCTACTTTATACAGAATAAAAATATCCCCTAAAAGTTTCCCGACTAATATCATTAAAGTTAAAGACGGAATTAGTTGGGTCAATAGTTTGATATCTTTGATTTTTATCACCTGGAAAGACCTCCAACGAAATAACAATAAAGAAAAAAATTCACTTATAGCCATACTTAATGCCGCTCCCGTTGCCCCAAGCAGCGGAATAAAGATAATGTTTAAAAAAATTGAAATTCCGGCTATCTGTAAACTGGTCTTTAAATAAATATTTTGACGATTAAAGGCGTTTTGCCCGGCAGGAAATACAATATTTATCATCATAAACGCATAACCAATTAGCAAAAAAAGCAAAGGATCGGCTGCTTTGATATATTTTTCCTGAAACAATAAAAGGATAAGTTCTTTTCTAAATATAATTCCGCCGATAGCTATCGGCAGTGCAACTGTTACTGAAATCTTGATAAAAAATTCCATAATTTGCCGGAGTTTCTCAAAACTTTCATTAAAATACCGGGACATTAAAGGATAATGAACGGTGATTAATATTTCACGAAAAGTGATTAAAAGTACCAATATTTTAAGAGCGGCATTAAATAAACCGGCAGATGTCGCCCTTCCTAAGGTGCCAAGAATAAGCAGACCGACGTTCCAATTTATCCGTAATACGATATAAGCAAGAATAATTGGTAAACTAATCCTAAGCATCTGAACCCAGCGCTTAATATTAATTCTAAACGTAATATGCGGAATTCTGCGGTAATGCACAGTCCAGGTATAAAGCACCAAAACCAAAAATCCGATATTAAATGCAACGGGTACAAATAAAATATCAGAAGGACTTTTAACAAAAACAAAAATAGTAAAAAGGTAAATACCCTGCATAATAATTTGCCCAAGTCCCAAAAACTCCATTTTACTTAACGCCTGGAAGGTCCATGTTAACGCCAAGCCTTTCAGGAGCAAACTAATCGCATAAATTAATAATAAGAGGTAGATATCGGTGAAATGAAAAACAAAAACTCCCAAAATTAACAGAATAAAATAAATAACGGAGGAGGTCAAAATTCTGAGAGTAATAACATGACTGATAAAAAAATTGATGCGACCGGGAAATCGCGATACTTCACGCACCGAGTAATTTTCCAGTCCTAAGTTAGAAAGCATATCAAGATAAATTAAGATCGAGGTCACATAACCGATTTTTCCAAAACCTTCTACACCGATTTTTCTTGAAATGTAAAGCGTGGTAAGAAATGCCAGAAACTGAGCAACTATTCTTGTTACTAAAAGCACAGAAATATTCTTAAAGATGTTTCTGAGCATAAGACCTTTTGCTATCCGCAATTAAATAAATGATTACTATCTGTAAATTAAGGCTATCGTAGAAATGGCAATAGAAACGAGTGGCATCAGGATGGTCATATAATCCTTAAATACTTCACGGGTTCTCTTGGGTAAAATAACCATATCGCCGCGTTTAATAATAATATCCGGTCCTTTGAGAACTTCACCCGTTTCTTTCCTAACAACCACAATTTTATTATCGCCGGCGCCGGAATCCAAAGCGCCTGCCAACCCGATATAATCTTTTGAAGTATAATTTGCGAGATAAGGAAAAGAACCAGGATTATAGACTTCTCCGCGCACATAAACCCGATCGTTTATTGTAGGGACAATGATTCTATCCCCATCTATTAACTTAAAATTTATAAATTTTTCCCAATCATCCAAAAGATTGATAATTTGACGTTCGCCCGATCTCTCCAACATAATATTTTTTAAATCCGAACGTTTGTTAATGGCTGCAACACGACGTAAAAACCCAAAAATCGTTTCATCTTTCTTTAACGAATAAATACCCTGATTCCCTACATTTCCTTCAATAATAACTTTGGCGGCGGTTAAATCAATGGAAGGGATAAAAATAATATCTCCGCCATGCAGATACGGATTCTGGGACATATCTCCGTATTGATAAAAACGCGTTAAGTCATAAGTATCAACCGTTCCGTTTTTATGTCGAACCTGAACCCTTGTATCATCAGCCCAATCAGTTAAACCGAACGAAGCAACTTGTTCCTGGGTTGAAGCGGCAATTCCCATACCTGACACTTCAATTACATCGGACAATCTGTCCGAACCCTGAACAAAATACGTTCCCGGATTTTTAACCTCGCCGGTTAAATAAATCCGAAATTTTCGTAGTGTAATAAGATTTACCGAAATTTTGGCTTTTAAATAATTTGAACTGAGTATTTCCAAAAGTTTGGCTTTCGCCTCTTTAAGTGTAACGTCTTTCAGAACAACTTCCCCCAGCGATGGTAAAATTACTTCTCCTTCCGGAGAAACTTGGATGATATATTCATTTTCTATCTCACCGATTATGGAGATTTTAAATTCATCGCCGGGTCCGATGAGATAATCACTCGCCTCTAATTCTGTTTCTAAAACCTGCGGAACCGCCGTTCGAATTACCGAGCGCTGTTGATAAAATTTTTCTAATGATTCCTCATACTTTTTATTTTGCACATCAAAAAGGGGAATAGTCGGCGTTTGACCGGTCTGCTGGGCAAAAATAACAGCATGAGACAATACAATGCTAAAGATCAATAAAAATCTTAAAATTTTCACGGTAATTCATTCTCCAATATTTTCACTATTCTCTCCGCGGCTTTGCCGTCCCATAATTCTGGAATTTGCCCTTTTTTTGCTTTACCGTCAAGTACTTTTTGCGCCTCTGCAATAATTCGCCCGGTATTGTTGCCCACCAATACATTTGTGCCAACCTCTACCGTGATCGGACGTTCCGTATTTTCGCGCATGGTAATGCAGGGAATTCCCAGATAGGTGGTCTCTTCCTGAATGCCGCCGGAATCGGTGAGCACCATTTTGGCGTGGTGCATTAGTTTCATAAAGTCAAGATAACCAAGCGGCTCCAAAAGCATTAAATTCTGCATGGCTTCGATGCGCGATTCTAACTCGAATCGTTCGATCATCTTCCGCGCTCTGGGATGAATCGGAAAAACAATCTTAATCTGCTTTTCAATAACTTCAAAGGCATCGATTAATCTGATAAAATTCTCTTTATGATCCACATTGGCGGGACGATGCAATGTCACAAGCGCATACTCGCCCGGCGTAAGGTTCAATTGCCGTAAAATTTCCGATTTTTCGGCAATCGACGAAAAATGAATCAGCGAATCGATCATTACATGCCCCACAAAATGGACCTTGTGATCCGCAATGCCCTCGCGATTCAAGTTTTCCAGCCCGCTTTTTTCGGTCACAAACAAAAAATCGGAAAGCACATCGGTTACCAAGCGATTGATCTCTTCGGGCATGGAGCGATCGAACGAGCGAAGTCCCGCTTCGACGTGCGCGATTTTGGTGTTCATTTTGGCTGCCACCATGCTGCAGGCTGCGGTGGAATTAACATCGCCCACAACAATAATAAGATCCGGCTTTTCCTGTTCGATTACCTGCTCGAACGCCATCATAATTTTTGCCGTTTGAACGGCGTGAGACGCCGATCCGACATTCAGATAAATATCGGGTCTGGGCAATTGCAAATCTCTAAAGAACAATTTGGACATGCGTTCGTCGTAGTGCTGTCCCGTATGCACCAGAACGGGTTTAATATTGTCGTATTTTGTCATTGCTCTTTGGATGGGAGCTATTTTCATAAAATTGGGACGCGCCCCAACAACGTTCAGAATTTTAATCAAGTTGTTGCCCTTTTCCTGTTTTTATTTCCGTTATTAGCAGAAGAAATTTTTCCGGAAGAGTTGTTATTCGATTCCAATTTGTGAAGGGCGTTGCGGGCGGCAATTTGTTCCGCCTTTTTTTTGCTCGTTCCCACTCCCTTGGCAATCCACTGATCGTTAACATTCACGCGCACAACAAACTTTTTTTTATGATCCGGTCCGCTCTCGTGCACGGTTTGGTAATAAGGATTCCCCCAGCCTTTCGACTGCGCCAATTCTAACAAAGCCGACTTATAGTTATGGTATTTCTTGTAATTGAGTAACCGATCTCTGTTTTTTATTATAAAGTGATTAACAAAGTCGCGGGCGGCATCGATTCCGCCATCCAGATAGATCGCCCCTAAAACCGATTCGAACAAATTACCGAGATTATTCAATCGCGATCGTCCGCCGGTCTTTTCTTCGCCCTTATCCAGAAGAAGGTACTTTCCCAATCCCAGTTCTTCGCTAATTTGAGCTAACACGGGACGGGAAACCAGAATGGAACGCTTTTTTGAAAGCAGTCCCTCATTTTCATCTTTATATTGAGTGAAAAGATGATCGGCAATAATCAAATCTAAAACGGCGTCGCCCAGGAACTCCAGACGCTCGTTGGATTCGTTGCCCCCTTCATGAGTCACATTCAGATATGAGCGATGTTTAAACGCCTTAAACAATAAGGTTTTGTCTTTAAAGGTGTATTTTATTTTCGTTTCGATTTCGTTAATCGGGATTGGGAAGAGATCCCTTTCCTGTTTGTGAAATCCAATCCTTCGGAAAAATTTATTAATCATCGCTATCCCGACTTATACCGCCTCAATTATCATTCGACATATTTTTTAACGCAAAGGGTGACATTATGACCGCCAAAACCGAACGAACTGCTCAGAGCGGCGTTAACTTCTTTTTCTATCGATTTATTAGGAACATAATCCAAATCGCACGCCGGATCCGGAAATTCGTAATTAATGGTAGGATGAATTTTATTTTCTTTTACCGCCAGAACGGTGGCGATCAATTCCAGCGCTCCCGAAGCTCCCAATAAATGTCCCGTCATCGATTTGGTTGAACTGATCTTTAATTTGTAAGCGTAATCGCCGAAAACGGTTTTAATGGCTTCGGTTTCGTTTTTATCGTTAAAATAGGTGGACGTGCCATGGGCATTGATGTATTGAATATCTTCCGGTTTTAAGCCGGCGTCGTTAATGGCTCGTTTCATGGCGCGCACGGCTCCTTCGCCGCCGGGAGCGGGTTGGGTAATATGATGAGCATCGGCGGTGAATCCGATGCCTACAATTTCGCCGTAAATTTTAGCTCCGCGCGCTTTGGCGTGTTCCAGTTCTTCCAGGATAAGCATACCCGATCCCTCGCCCATTACAAAACCGTCGCGTTTGGCGTCAAAGGGGCGGCTTGCCTTTTCGGGTTCGTCGTTACGGGTCGAAATTGCCTTCATGGAATTAAAGCCGGCGATTCCCATGGGGCAAATAGCCGCTTCCGCGCCGCCGCAGACAACAACATCGGCGTCGCCGTATTGAATGGTGCGGAACCCTGTACCGATACTATGGGCGGCGGTAGCGCATGCCGAAACAGTGGCGAAATTGGGTCCTTTCAGATTATGCTTCATCGAAATATGCCCGGCGGCAATATCGATAATCATTTGCGGAATAAAAAACGGACTCATACGCGTGGGACCGCGGGTAATTAATTTTGTGTGTTCGTGTTCAAAAGAAAGCATGCCGCCGATGCCGGAACCGACAATCACGCCAATTTGATCGCGATCTTCTTTTTCCAGATCGAGTCCGGAATCTTCGATCGCTTCGTCGGCAGCTAAAATTGCGAATTGACTGAACCGGTCCAGACGTCGCAATTCTTTTCTATCAAAATGATCCAGGGGATCGTAATTTTTAACTTCAGCCGCAATTTTCGTATCGTAACCTGCGGTATCAAATAAAGTAATCGGCGCAACGCCGTTTTTACCGGCTAATAATGCTTGCCATGTTTCCTGCACATTATTTCCGACCGGGGACAATAAACCTAAACCGGTAATAACAACCCGTCTTTTGCTCATAAATATAACCCTTTTGTGAAACCAACCAATAGAAAAGCAAGAAGCAACCTCCATCTGCCGAGATTGCTTCTTACTTCAGGCACTATTCCAATTATCAGCCTTCTTTTTCTGACAATTTTTGTTTAAGATGCTCGATAGCGTCGCCAACCGTACGCATTTTTTCGGCTTCGTCTTCAGGAATGGAAATTCCGAACTTATCTTCAAAAGCCATCACCAATTCAACTGTGTCCAGGCTATCGGCGCCTAAATCATCGATAAAAGAAGCTTCAGGCGTCACCTGGGACTCATCCACTCCCAACTGCTCCACGATGATCTCTTTAACGGTTGCTTCAATATCCATATTGTCTCTCCTTGTTAGTTATACGAATTAACTGGTTATTTTCAATTTCTTAAAATTATTTTTACATTACAAGTCCGCCGCTTACTATGAGGGTGGTGCCCGTCATATAAGCCGCGGCGTCGCTTACCAAAAACGCAACTACGTTTGCCACGTCTTCGGGAGTTCCCCCTCGTTTTAACGGAATTTGTGAAAGATACTCTTCTTTGACCTTATCAGGCAACTTTTCCGTCATCTCGGTTAAAATAAATCCGGGAGCAACCGCGTTTACCGTGATGTTGCGCGCGCCTAATTCGCGGGCAAATGCTTTGGTTAAAGCGATTACGCCCGCTTTGGAAGAAGCGTAATTCGCCTGCCCCGCGGTGCCTAAAATTCCGCTTACAGAAGCGATGTTGACAATTCTTCCGTAGCGCTTCTTCATCATCACCCTGGCTGCCTGCTGCGAGCACAAAAATGTTCCCTTTAAATTAATATTCAACACCGAATCCCATTCCGCTTCGCTCATTCGGATGGTAAGATTATCACGGGTAATTCCGGCGTTGTTCACCAGAACATCCAGCTTACCAAAGGCGTCAACCGTTTCTTTGATCAATCGCTGCGCATCTTCCAATTTAGACACATCCGCCACTACGGGAAGTGATTTGCTGCCCAAACTTTCGATTTCTTTTGCCGTTTTTTCCGCAGTTTCTTTTAAAATATCGGAAATCACCACGTGATATCCTTCTTTGGCGAGTTTTAATGCAATAGCTTTTCCGATTCCGCGGGCGGAGCCGGTGACTATGGCAACTTTCTCTTCGCTCATATTTTGTCCCCCAACGATTTTATGTTTTCCAATGTTCCGACCGGCTGACAGGGAACCTGTCGATTAATTCTTTTTAACAAGCCCGTTAATACTTTGCCCGGACCAATTTCATAAAACTGCGTAAATCCGTCGCTGATCATGTTCTCCATACTCTTCTGCCACAAAACGGGACTGGTCAATTGGCGATACAAAAGCGCTCTGATGTCTTCTTTCTTTTTAACGGGCTTAGCGGTCACATTCGAATACAGCGGGAATTTGGCATCCCGAATATCCGTCTTTTCCAACGCCTCCTGAAGTCCCGTTCTTGCCTGATCCATCAAAGGGCTGTGAAACGCGCCCGAAACCACCAATTCAACGGCTTTTTTAGCGCCCATCTGCTTTGCCAGCTCGACGGCTTCTTTTATTACAGGCACCTCTCCGGAAATGGCGATTTGCCCGGGCGAATTAAAATTAGCGGGTTGGATAATGCCTTTATCTTTTAAACGATCGCACAATTCGTTAACCTGCTCTTCGTTTAGTCCGATAAGAGCCGCCATAGTGCCCGGTCGGTTTTGCCCCGATTCGTACATTAACTGTCCGCGTTTCCGGACGAGCCTTAATCCTTCTTCAAAAGTAATGCTTTCTGCCGCCACCAGGGCGCTGTATTCTCCCAGACTGTGACCGGCTACTCCGTCGGGCTGCAGGTTGTTTTCTTTGATCAATTGAGTGACAACAATACTGTGGACAAATATGGCGGGCTGGGTTATATGCGTTTTTTTCAATTCCTCTTCGGGACCTTCGAAACAGGCTTTTTTCAAATCGAAGCCGACAATTTCATTAGCCCGATCAAACAGTTTTTGCGCTGTTTCAAAAGAGTCGTACAGGTCTTTTCCCATTCCCACAAATTGCGATGCCTGTCCCGGAAAGATAAAACCGATTTTCATTAATTGTCGCCTTTCAGGATTATTTTTTCTCTTCTTGAATCGGATTTTTGGGTTTTGGAATTCCCCAGCGCAAGAGGGCGCTTCCCCAGGTGAATCCTCCGCCAAATGTGGCGAATAAAACCAGATCTCCGACATCCAGTTTTCCCTGAAGGTAGGCTTCGGATAACGCCAGCGGAATGGTTGCGGCGGTTGTATTTCCGTAGCGGTCGATATTGATCATCACCTTATCGTAATCAATTCCCAACCGTTTTACCGCGCCGTCGATAATCCTTTGGTTTGCCTGATGGGGAATAAATAACGTGAGGTCTTTTCCCGAGAGATGGTGTTTTTCCAAAATATTAACCGATACCTCCGCCATACGGGTCACGGCAAATTTAAACACGGTTTTTCCGTCCTGATAGATGTAGTGCCAGTCGTTGACAACGGTTTCCAGTGAGGCGGGGAACAAACTTCCGCCGGCTTTCATTTTCAGGTAATCGGCGCCGCTTCCGTCGGAGAACAGCATAAAGTCCATAATGCCGATATCGCCGTCTTCGACAGGTTCCAGCAAAACCGCTCCGGCGGCATCTCCGAACAAAACACAGGTGTTTCGATCGCGATAATTCACAATGGCGCTCATCTTATCGGAGCCCACCACAACCACTTTTTTATGAGTACCGGACAGGATGTACTGAGTTCCCACCGAAAGAGCGTAAATAAAGCCCGAACATGCCGCAGCCACATCAAATGACCAGGCGTTTTTGGCTCCGATTTTTTCCTGCACCAAATTACCGGTGCTGGGGAAAAACATATCGGGGGTTACGGTAGCAATGATAATAACTTCTATTTCCAGCGGATCGATACCGCGCACTTTGCACAATTTTTTCACGGCTTCGGCAGCCATGTCCGAGGTGGCTTTTCCGGGCTCAAGAATTCGGCGCTCGCGAATTCCGGTTCTGGAACGGATCCACTCGTCGTTGGTATCCACCATTTTTTCAAGATCATAATTGGTCAGAATTTTTTCCGGCACATAATGTGCCACGGCGCTAATATATGCCCTGCGCTTCATATCTGTTCCTTCTCCCTAAGCTTATCAGCGATTAATTGGTTAACGTTGTGACTTCTCATTTGTTTGGCAACTTTTAAAGCGTTTTTAATTGCCTTTGCCGACGAATTTCCGTGACAAATAACGGAAATACCGTTCACTCCGAGCAAAGGCACTCCGCCATATTCCTGATAATCGTAGCTCTTTTTTAATTCGCTAAAGGCGGGTTTAACAAGAAAAGCGCCGAGGTTGGTAAAAAGATTGGCGCCGACATTTCTTCTGATGGTTTTAACAATCACTCCCATCACGCTTTCCGCCATTTTTAACAAGGCATTGCCCACAAAGCCGTCACAAACTATGATTTCCGTTTTTCCTTTTAAGATATCTCTTCCTTCGACATTGCCGTAAAAGTTTCTTAAATGCTCTTTGAAAAGCTGATGTGCGGCAAGAGTAAGAGCATTGCCTTTTTTCTCTTCTTCGCCGATACTCAACAATCCGATCTTCAGATTTTTTTGATTAAAAACTTCGCTTACAAAAATATCTGCCATTAAAGCGAATTGCAGTAAATGGACAGGTTTTGAATCGACATTAGCGCCCACATCGATCATAAAAACCATTCCTTTTTCACTGGGCAAAAACGAGCCTATTGCCGGACGCTTTACCCCGGGAATACGTCTTAAAGTCAATAACGAACCCGCCATTTGCGCGCCCGTATGCCCGGCGCTGACAAAGGCATCTACTTCGCCCTGCGCGTGAAGGTTAAGCCCCACAACCATCGATGAATTACTTTTTCTTTTGAACGCTTCGATTGGGGATTCATTCATTTCGATGTTTTCGGGCGCATGCACAACGAGCAGCCGTTTATGGTATTTGGATGGAATATGCTTAAGACGTTCTCTGATCTGATTTTCGTCGCCGATGAGAACGACACGGTCATTTTGGGGGGCTTCTTTTAAATATAAATAAGCCCCTTCGATCGTAGCTCGGGGCCCATAATCACCTCCCATGACATCCAGGGCGATGCGCATTATGAATTCCTTAAACAGGTAAGATTAAACAGCCTTTGGGATAAAAATGTTTCTCCCCCGATAATAGCCACAGTTTGGGCAGGCACGATGCGGCATTTTCTTTTCACCACAATGATCACAAGCAACAAGTGACTGCGCCCTTAAGCCGGACATCCATTGGGCTCTTTTTTTATCTCTTTTCGAACGCGATATCTTTCGTTTTGGATTCGCCATAATCTACTCCCTATTTTAATAATCTTCTCAACTTCTCCCACCGCGGATCAATGTGTATTTCTGTACATCGACACTCTTCATGATTTAAATGCGCCCCGCAATTAGGGCAAATTCCCCGACAACCGTCGTTACAGAGCAACTTTTGCGGATGATTTAAAAGCATCATTTCCGCAATCACAGGATCAAGATTAATCTCGGTGGAATCTTCCGCAATCCGGATAACCTCTTCATCCAGCAACTCGCCCCGACCCTGCTGAAAATGCTGCTCCAAATCCGCATCAAAATCGGATTCGAATTCATCCAGACAACGATCGCATGTGTAGTGCGCCTGAGTTTTTAACCGAATATAGACCCGATAATCTCTTTTGATCTTTTCAACGCGCACATGCACCGCAGCCCGATTCGGGTAATACTCGCGAATCAAGGGCGAAATGAAATCCAGCCGAATTTCTTCGTCTAACTCTAAAGGCTGAATTCCTATATTTTGAATATTTATCTTCATAACAAAACAGTTAATTTATAAAAACTTAATTTCTATTTCAACCCTCACCCGTTTTACACTCAAGGGTCGATTTAGATCCCGCAATCTTTATCAACACTCTGTGTTTTTACGAAATGGTGAAATGTACATCATCTTTTATAAGAAGGCAAATTTAATTCGTCGATAAAAAGACCAAAGGATTTGAATAGAAACAAATAATAAGAGGGATTCCCCCGACTAAGAGAATCCCCCGAAAATAACAGGTTAGTTTTTCTTTAATTCGCTTACGATTTTCATCGTGTCAAGAGCGATTACCAGTTCTTCGTTGGTGGGAATCACAAATACTCTTACTTTGGAATCGGGCGTTGTTATCTCGCGCTCTTCTTTGGACGGAAGCTCGTTTTTTTCACGGTCGAGTTTAATTCCCAGAAATTCCATATCTCTTAAACTATGTTCGCGAACCATACTCGAGTTTTCGCCGATTCCTCCGGTAAAAACAATGGCGTCCACTCCGCCCATTGCTGCGGCATAAGCGCCGATGTATTTTTTTAAGCGGTATGTGAAAATATCATGGGCTAATCTCGCCCGGTCGCTCTCATGATATTCTTCTTCTATTTCCCGCATGTCGCTGCTGATTCCGCTGACCCCAACCAATCCGCTGTGTTTGTTCAACAGGGTGGTTGCGTCGTTGGGCGTTAGTTCTTCTTTGTGCATAATCTGCAGAATTATCGCCGGATCAAGGTCGCCCGAGCGCGTTCCCATCATTAATCCTTCCAGCGGGGTAAAGCCCATGGACGTGTCGATGGATTTTCCGTGTTTTATGGCTGCAGCCGAAGCTCCGTTTCCCAGATGGCAGGTAATTAATTTCAGCTTTTCTATCGGCTCGCCGTAAAAGATGGCTGCTCTTTCGGAGACATAGCGGTGAGACGTTCCGTGGAAGCCGTAACGACGAATGCCGTGCCGTTTGTAAAGGGTGTAAGGCAATCCGTACAAATAGGCGTGTTTTGGCATTGTTTGATGAAAAGCCGTATCAAACACGCCGACCTGAGGAATTCCGGGAAGTAATTGCATGGCGGCATTGATGCCTTTTAAATTGGGAGGATTATGCAGCGGGGCATAATCGATACAACGGCGCATTTCGCTCATAACCTCTTCGGTGATCAACACAGATCCGCTGAACGCTTCGCCGCCGTGAACCACTCTGTGACCCACCGCGTCTATTTCGCTTTTATCTTCGATTACGCCATGATTTTTACTCAATAAAATAGAAAGAACATATTCAATCGCCATTTTGTGATCCAGTATTTCGCCCGAAAGACGGATCTCTTTGTCATCCCATTTTTTGTGCGTTAAAATGGCGCCCGACATTCCTATTCGTTCAACCACGCCTTTGGCTAATACTCTGCGTTCTTCGGGGCTTATCACCTGATATTTAACCGAAGAACTTCCTGCATTTAAAATTAAAACCAGCATTTTAGCTTATCCTTTTTTCTAAATGTTTTCCCGATATTGTCCGACCGAACGCAAATCAGATGTTCGGCTGCTGAGACTGCGTGTAATCAAAAAATCCTTTTCCGCTTTTGCGACCGAGATGACCGGCTCGAACCAGTTTTCTCAGCAGCGGACAGGGACGATATTTGGAATCGCCCAGTTCGCGAAACAGCGTTTCCATCCACGCCATCAATTCATCAAGACCGATTTGATCGGCAAGCGCCAAAGGACCCTTCGGAAAATTGTAACCCAGTTTCATTGCCGTATCGATATGCTCGGCGGAGGCAACGCCTTCCATAAGAATATGAATGGCTTCATTGATCATCGGCACTATGACGCGGGTGGTGATGTATCCGGGATATTCAAAAACCTCAACCGCAGTTTTATCCAACATTTCGGCAAATGTGCGAATAAACTCGTAGGTTTCATCCGATGTTTTCAAACCGCGCACAATTTCTACCAGGGGAATTTTGGGAACAGGATTGAGAAAATGCATTCCGATCACTCTTTCCTGCCGTTTGGTAGCAGAGGCGATTTCGGTAATACTCAACGCCGAGGTATTGGTAATGAAGATTGTTTTAGGATCGCAAATCGAATCGATTTTGCGCATCAGCTCTTTTTTAGCTTCAAGATTTTCGGATATGGCTTCAATCACCACATCGCCATAAATGGCGTCATTGACATTTGCCGAAGCTTTAATTCGACTTAAAATAGCCCTTTTCTCGCTCTTGGTAAGAGTCCAGCGGGCAATTTCTTCGTCAATATTTTGTTCCAAAAGCTTCATTCCCGTTTTAGCCAGATTTTCGTCTCTCTCGATCAGGATCACTTCCATGCCTTTGGAGGCGACCAACTGCGAGATGCCCCGTCCCATGGTTCCCGCGCCAAAAACAACCACGCGTTTAACCACATCCCGGTCTTCAACCTCAGCCAGTTCTCCCTGTCGAAGAATTTCCAGGTCAAGCACTTCTCTATCTTTGTTTTTTTGCTTGTCAGCCATTTTTAGCTCCTATAACTTAGAAAGTAGGTTATTTAAAATAACCGTTTTCTATGAGTTCTTTATTAGAAAAGAAAAAAGAAATTTCAATTCGCGCATTTTCCGGCGAATCGGATGCGTGAATGATATTTCTTCCTTTGCTTTCCGCGTATAATTTTCGTATGGTTCCTTCCGCCGCTTCCGCGGGGTCTGTATTTCCGATTACCTCGCGAAGATTTGCGACTGCATTTTCTTTTTGCAGGGCTAATACAATCACAGGACTTTCGGTCATAAATTTAACGAGTTCCTCATAAAAGGGTCTGCCTTTATGAACGGCGTAAAATTCTCCCGCCGTCTGCGGGGTTAAATGCGTCATTTTCATACATACGATTTCAAAGTCTTTATTTAGAAGATGATCGATTACTTTACCGGTTAAGCGTTTTTGAACACAATCGGGTTTTAGAATAGCTAAAGTTCGTTCCTTCATTCTTTCTCCTTCGCTGAATTTAGTACTGTGAATGATTGTTCATTCAATTTTCACCCAAGCCTGAATGCGTTAGGGTTAAGGGTTAAGCGACTTCTCCATTCACTCGTCACGCATTACGATTTTGTTACTCTGTTACTCTGTCACTTTGTTACTATGTTACTTGTTACTTGTTACTCGTCACTCTTCACCCTGCAAAGCCTTTTCGACCGTTGCGCCGATTTCCGCAGGACTTTTACAAACGTGAATTCCAGCCGCAGCCAGAACCTTCATCTTTTCCGCCGCGGTTCCCTGACCGCCGCTGATGATCGCGCCCGCATGACCCATCCGGCGTCCCGGAGGCGCAGTTTGACCGGCGATAAAACTGACTACCGGTTTGTCAAAATTTTCCTTAATCCAGGCTGCGGCTTCTTCTTCCGCCGTTCCGCCGATTTCGCCGATCATCACAACGGCTTCCGTATTATCGTCATTTTTGAAAAACTCTAAAGCGTCGATAAATCGGGTGCCGATAACCGGATCGCCGCCGATTCCGATACAGGTGGACTGTCCGATATTACGAGCCGTCAACTGACTTACCGCCTCGTAAGTTAAGGTTCCGGAGCGGCTGATTACTCCCACCTTTCCCGGTTTATGGATAAAAGCGGGCATAATTCCCATTTTACCGATTCCCGGAGAGATAACTCCCGGGCAGTTCGGTCCGATTAACTGGGTTTTGGTATTTTTAATTGCGTTATAAACTTTAACCATGTCCAAAGCCGGTATGCCTTCGGTGATGCACACCACCAATGCTAATCCGGCGTCCGCGGCTTCCAGGATGGCGTCGGTCGCAAAAGCCGGCGGAACAAAAATCACCGAGGCATTGGCTCCGGTTTCTTTTACCGCCTGTTCCACGGTATTGAATACCGGAACGTTGTCCATAACTTTTTGTCCGCCTTTACCGGGCGTAACGCCGGCAACCACAGGCGCGGCGGTATTGTATTGAATCATCTGCTGCGCATGGAATGAACCTTCGGAACCTGTTATTCCCTGCACCAGAATTCGTGTTTTTTCGGTGAGCAAGATACTCATTATTCGTTCTCCGCTTTATGTTAAGAGTATTAGTTCTTTAAAACCTGCATTACTTTTTGGGCAGCGTCTTCGAGCGTTGATGCGACCGCAAATTCAAGCTCCGATTCCTGCAATAATTGCGCCGCTTCTTTGGCGTTTGTGCCTTCGAGACGAATGACAATGGGCACTTTCACATCAATCGAATGCACCGCTTCGATCACTCCCTTTGCCACGCGGTCGCAGCGGACTATTCCGCCGAAGATATTTATTAAAATGGCTCTTACGCTGGGGTCTTTTAAAATTATTTTAAAACCGTTACGGACGGTATCGACATTAGCGCCGCCGCCCACGTCCAGAAAATTAGCGGGCTCGCCGCCGGCTAATTTGATGATGTCCATTGTCGCCATGGCAAGACCGGCGCCGTTGACCATACATCCCACATTGCCTTCTAATTTGATGTAATTCAGATTATATTCGGACGCTTCCACCTCGAGGGGATCTTCTTCGTCCACGCGTAATTCAAGAAGCTCCGGATGGCGAAACAAAGCGCTGTCGTCAAAATTGATTTTAGCGTCAAGCGCGAGAACATCACCCTGTTTGGTAACGACCAGCGGATTGATTTCGGCTAAAGAACAATCTTTGGAAATAAACGCCTTGTACAAAGCCATCATAAATTTAACGGCGTTGCTCACCTGCTTGCCGCTCAGTCCCAGACCAAACGCCAGTTTGCGAGCCTGAAAAGGCTGCAAGCCCATAGCCGGATCGATCCATTCTTTCAGAATTTTTTCCGGATGCTCCGCGGCAACGGTTTCGATTTCCACGCCGCCTTCGGTGCTTGCCATCATCACCAACTGCGATTTGGAACGATCGAGCACCACGCCCAAATAAAGCTCGCGTTCAATGTCGATGCCCTGTTCAACAAGAATTTTTTTAACTTCTTTGCCTTCGGGACCGGTTTGATGGGTAACCAGCCGCATGCCAATCATCTGTTCCGCCAACTGCTTTACTTCGTCCAACGAGCGGGCAAGTTTTACGCCGCCGCCTTTTCCGCGTCCGCCGGCATGGATTTGCGCTTTAACAACCGCCAGATCGGTGGGTAATTTTTTAGCGGCATCCACAGCTTCTTCGGGAGTAAATGCCACGTATCCTTCGGGAACGGGAACCTTAAATTCTCTCAGAATTTGTTTAGCCTGATATTCATGAATCTTCATTTAACAACTCCCACTGTAAAAGTTTTAGACATTTTTGTTCAAGAACTATAAATATAACAATTTATTCCAAATATGTAAACCTATTTTGACTGAATATTAAAACGAACTTTGTCGGTTGAGTCAATTGAGTTGATCTAAAAATTCAAGATAAAAAATTTTGTAGCGCTCTCCAGGCTGCCTGATATCACAGTATGCAATGGGAAGGTAAATATGAACAGGAAAACCGGTTGCCGGCGGCATGTATTTTTTCGTGTTGAAAAAGGGAAACTGTCTGTTTATTTTTTTCAAATTCTCAACTAAATATGTTAGAAGATGCTTCGAACTTATTTTAAAACTAATAGAAACCTTTGATCTATTTAATCGCAAAGGACACAAAGAAGCACAGAGTGCTCAAAAGTAAATGACTTAACAATATTTTCTCTTAAAATTCGCTGTTAATATAAGAGTCCGTTCTAAAAACCGTGATCTGTCATTTCGAACGAAGAGAGAAATCTTATAACTCCGATAAAAACAAAAGATTTCTCGCCGCTGCGCTCCTACTATTGACATCCGATAGAGCAAACCTCGAAAACGAGCAATTCTGTTAGCATCAATCTAATGACTGCCATACATGCTCAGGCAATTCATTAATGTCAATAATTTAATATTAAATGGAAAGACCATTGTTGGACGCCTCGAAATGAAAATTACGAACATCTTCAGATCCGACATACGATTATTCTTTGAACTTAATTTTAGTGATCTAATCTAAAAAAATAAATCTGTTTTTGCAGTCAGAAGCAGGGATAATTTTTGTCATCGGTTATCAGGTTATTAAAAGGTTAACGAATACAACTAGCAGCAACCGGAAAACTCTGTGAAATTTTCGACAGTGTTTATCAAGCCCCTAAAGGGGCTTCCAAAGGTCGTAAACGACCTATCCGCCTCTTTCTCTCTGCTTCACTGCTACTATTGACATCCGATAGAGCAAACCTCGAAAATGAGCAATTCTGTTAGCATCAATCTAATGACTGACATACTTGCGCAGGCAATACATTAATGTCAATAATTTAATATTCAATGGCGAAGCCATTGTTGGACGCCTCGGAATGACAATTCAGTTCATAGTCGCAGGTTCCTCGTATCGACAGCCGATACATCATTTTGCAGAATTCCGGTTTCTAAAAAAGAACAAGCGAAGCAATCTCTCGAATGCGCGGTGGCGTTCCGTGCGTCATAAAATTTTCGGTGAAGAAAAATGTAACGCAACAACCGATTATTTTAAACGGTAAACCGGTCCATTATCCGAAAATCAGAAAAGCGCTTAAAAAAAGCGGATGTACATCGACGAGATTATCATCGAATAAACGATTAATTATGCTCTTGTAACCACAAATCCGTAAATTTGAAAAACGGAGTTTTCTTAAAACTTCGGAATGTTCAAACACAGGAAAGCATCCGATGATATTTAAAATTTTCTTTTTTTCAATCCTGTTCGGAATCGCTTCGTGCAACGCACAGGGCGTGGGCAAGGGGCAGAGAATCGATTTAACCTCTTCTCTGAGTCTGGATACAGGTCAGGGGCAGTTTGCGCAGTTGTTTATTCCCGATTACTACAATGCTCCGCAGGACGGCAAAATCACGCTTGTCTTTCATCTGCACAGCGCTTCATGGGCAGCCGAAGACGAAGTGTACCGGGCAAAAGCGGAGGCGGTTCTGTTTAACATCCATTTAGGCGGACTCTCGAGCCCGTACAAAAACTATTTCAGCGATCAAACCAAATTCCGGAAAATTCTGAATCTTAC
>JAADIP010000198.1:36166-46354 GCA_013151275.1 Calditrichota bacterium
TCGTCACCTCGTTCAGCGCCGGTTATGCCGGTGTGCGGGAAATTTTAAAAACCGAAGAATATTACGAACAGATCGCCGCCTTGCATTTGGCTGACGGATTGCATTCCAGCTCCTATCAACCGACTATGGACGAGCAGATGAAAAATTTTGTCCGCTTTGCCCGCGACGCCACAAAAAAGAAAAAGATCATGCGCTTAACCCACTCCAGTATCACAACTTCCGGCTATGCAAGCACGACCGAAACGGCAAACTATCTGCTGAGTCATTTGAATTTATCGCGTTCCGCGGTTAATGAAAACGATCGTATCGGAACGCTGTATTCACGATGCGACAGCGGATATTTCCATTTACGGGGCTATCGCGGAACGACGGCGGAAGCTCATCTGAAACATCTTTACGCCATGGATATGATGCTCAAAGCCACCATGGAACAATTACAACAGACAACGGGAATCGGGTCGTCCGGCAGCCCGTTAAAAGGTTTTCGGTTAAAGCAGAACTATCCCAATCCTTTTAATGATCAAACGAATTTGGAATTTTTTCTCCCTTTCAATGAATTTGTGGATTTGACTGTTTTTGATCAGCGGGGCAAAAGAGTGAAATCCTTAATCCGTGGTTCACAAGCCCCGGGATGGCACAGGGTTCGGTTTAAAGCAGGCGGTTTGGCAAGCGGAGTTTATTATTGCGTTCTGAAGGCGGGTGACAATATCGCTTTTCGCCGGATGTTGCTTATTAAGTAGCCCGTCGTTTAAAGACCGGGAACGGCTGGGCTAATTCCCTGCGAAAAGTGAAAAAAGCGCGTTAATCTGTTTAATTCCGCGGGAATAAAGTTGCATCGGATTTGGATTTCAATAAATTAAATGCAATCAATTTGAATCGAATAAAAAATTTAGTTATTGAAGTAAAAATTAAAATCAGGAACAAGTATGCGTATTTTAGTGAATGATGACGTCATTGAAGAACATCAAATCAGTGCGGAGATGGATCGCTTGCGGAATTCGCACGATCAGGCGTTTTTAAACATGTCGGAAGAAGAAAAAGAATTGCAGTTAAGAAAATGGTCCAAGGAAAATCTGATAGAGCGCGTTTTGTTAGCTCAGGAAGCGCGTAAAAGAAATTATCCCCAGGACGAAGGAGCAATGGCTTCTCGTTTTGCCGAAATTGTCGGAGAAGAGATGCTTGACGCGGAAGAAGAACAGAGACTATGGGCGGATATTCGTCTGGAATTTCAGGTGACCCAACTGTTGAATGAATTAAAAGAACAGGCGTCCGTGCCGGATGACGCAACTATAAAAAAGTTTTATTCCGATAATCCCGAAATGTTCGTAGTTCCGGAACAGGTGAACGCGGCGCACATCGTCATGTACATCAATAAACAGCAGAACAAGATCGAGGCTTACAAAAGGATTTGCGAGGTTCAGGAACGGTTAAAAGCAGGGGAGTCTTTTGAAACGCTTGCCAAAAATGTCAGCGATTGCAAAGAATGGCAGTTGGGCTGGTTCGCCGAGGGTCAAATGGTAAAGCCTTTTGAAGATGCCGTGTTCTCGCTGCAACCCGGGCAGATCAGCGACATTATTCTGACAGAGTACGGGTACCACATTGCCCGCGTTTATGAGTACAAACCGCAGCATATCCTGCCTTTTGAAGAAGTTAAAAACCAGATCAGAGATTACCTGTGGAATGAGTCGATCGAAGAACAGATTTTTAAGCTGATAGATACGCTAAAAGAAAAAGCCGAAATCCATGAGGAAGAATAGTGCTTCAGCGGAAGAAACCTCTCAATTCCGTATTAATCAAACCCGCGGGAGCGGATTGTAATTTAAATTGCGCGTATTGCTTCTATTTAAAAAGAGCCGAACTCTTCCCCGAACAAAAGACCCACCGGATGTCGTCGGAAACCCTCGAAATAATGATCAAACAAGTGATGGAGCAGGGCGAGCGTCACATCTCCTTTGGCTGGCAGGGAGGCGAACCCACATTGATGGGATTGCCCTTTTTTGAAAAAGCGGTGTATTTTCAAAAGAAATACGGACGGGGACAGTCGGTCGGCAACGGTCTGCAAACCAACGGCATTCTTCTTGACGAAAAGTGGGCGAAATTTTTAAAGCAATACCATTTTTTGGTGGGCATTTCCCTCGACGGTCCGGAGCATGTTCACGACTTCTATCGTTTGAAAAAAAGCGGAGAAGGCTCCTGGCAAACCGTTGTGAACAGGGCAAAAATGCTTCTGGATCAGGGAGTGGAAACGAACGTTCTGAGCGTGCTCACCGATTATTCGGCTCGGTTTCCCGACGAAATCTACGAATTCCACAAATCGCTCGGATTAAACTTCATGCAGTTCATTCCCTGCCTGGAACCAGACCCTCTGAATCCGCAAAAAGCAGCCGATTTCTCCTTGACTCCCCAGCGTTACGGCGAATTTTTAGTTCGTTTGTTCGATTTGTGGCTGGCGGATTTTAAAGACGGAAAGCCCACCACTTCCGTTCGCTATTTTGATTCCGTGTTTTACGAATACGTTGGATTGCGACCGCCGGAATGCACGTTGTTAGCCGAATGCGGAGTATATGCGGTAATTGAACACAACGGCGACGTCTATTCGTGCGATTTTTACGTGGAGCCGAAATGGCGGTTAGGCAATATTCATCAAGGGCGAATTATTGACATGCTGAATTCGCCGCAGCAGAAGAAGTTCGGTTTGATCAAGCGCCTGCTGCCGCGGGAATGTCAAAACTGCGAATGGCTGCGGAACTGCCGCGGAGGATGTCCGAAAGACCGACGGCAAGAGGAATTAAACCATTTTTGTCAATCGTTTAAAATGTTTTTTGAACACGCGGACAGCCGTTTAAGGAAGCTTGCAATTGAATGGAAGGCGCAGAATCAGCCGCAACATGTTCCTCAAACCGCAAATGTAAAAAAGTCCGCGGAAATTACCGGCAAGGTAAAGCCGAACGACCCCTGTCCCTGCGGAAGCGGGAAAAAGTACAAAAAGTGCTGCGGCGTAAAGTAAATTTCGCCCTCAGCAAGTCGCCGTCGGGAACGGTGAGAAATATCCGAATAAAATCGATTTAAGAAACATCCGGCGTTTATTTTCTCTTTTCGGTAAGTTAAAGCGGGGCAGAGAACCGAAGGGTAATTAAAGCGCCCGAAGAGTTTTTGCGATCATTTTGTTTGTTTTCGCAAAAAAATAACTTGCATCGATTCTTTTATCCGATTATCTTATATGTATGGACATACGGACATAGTCGGTTCAACTTAGGCGTTTGATGCAATTTTTAGACTTCGTCATCATTGTCGTTTATTTCATTCTCGTTTTGGGCTCCGGTTTTTTATTCCGGAAAAAAGCCGCACAAAATCTTGAGTCCTATTTTTTAGGCGGACGCAAAATTTCGTGGATCATGTTAGCCATGTCCGGCTCCGTTTCCAATTTCGATATTACAGGCACCATGTGGATCGTATCCATGCTCTTTATTCTTGGCATGAAATCAATGTGGATACACTGGATGTGGGGATTTTTGATGGGCGCTTTTTTTATGGCTTACATGGGCAAATGGGTGCGTCGTTCCAAAGTGATGACCGCCGCCGAGTGGATGAAAACCCGTTTCGGCGAGGATGGCGGAGGCAAGGCGGCGCGTACAATGTATGCGATTATGGCGATTTTAACTCAGGCAAGTTTTATCGGCTATGCTTTTCAGGGAATCGGGAAATTCGCCTCGGTGTATATTCCCCTGCCTGAAACAACGTTAGCGCTAATGATTATCGGCGTTACAACCCTTTACGTTTTGGTAGGCGGATTGTACAGCGTTGTCATTACCGATGTGATTCAAACCATTATCCTTTCCGTCGCCGGATTGCTCATCGCTTTTCTGGCTTTTAAGACCGTTTCTCCGGAGATGCTGAATCGGTCGGTCAGTGCCGAATGGCTCAGCCTGAAACCGGTCTGGCGTTTACCCGAACTGAGCGGCACCCCCAATCGGATTTATGAATGGTTCGGAGCATTAGTCATAGTTTGGGTTTTGAAAGGCTTATTGCTCAACAGCGGAGGTCCGGCGCAGATGTACGATTTTCAGCGCTTCTTAGCCGCAAAAGACAGTCGTGACGCTTCCAAAGTGGGAGCCGCGTGGAGCTTTTTTCTGATCATTCGCTGGGCAATGGCGATGGGGATTGTAGTAATCGCAGTCAGCGGCGCACTTAATGTTACGGATCCCGAAAAAGTAATGCCCGTGGTTTTAAACGATTATCTGCCGGTGGGCATCCGAGGTATTGTGATCGCCGGTTTATTGTCGGCGTTCATGTCAACCTTCAGCTCAACGGTGAACAGCGGAGCTTCGTATCTGGTTAAAGATGTCTGGCAAAACTATTTTTCGCCCGCGGCGACACAAAAACAACTGATCAGGGCAAGTTACTGGTCAACCATACTGATAGTTTTACTGGGCATTGTGATCGGTTTTCAGGCGCAATCCATCGGGCAAATCTGGAATTGGATGATGATGGCTTTGGGCGCCGGCGTGATCATTCCCAATGCGCTTCGCTGGTACTGGTGGCGAATGAACGGCTGGGGTTATGCCGCGGGAATGCTTTCGGGAATTGTACTCTCTCTGCTGGTTCTCTTCCGTCCCGAAACGCCAATGTTTGTATCTTTCCCGGTGATTACCGTCGGTTCATTGCTGTGTTCTGTCGGCGGATCGCTGATAACAAAACAGACCGATCGGGCGGTAGTGCTGCGATTCTACAGTAACGTAAAACCTTTCGGACTCTGGCGTCCGATCAAAGAAAAAATTAAAACGCAAAATTTGTTAAAAACATCGTCCGATCGTCCGCAATCAGCAGTTTTGAACGTCGTTCTCGGAATGATTTTGATCGCCGGTTTGTATCTGTTCCCGATGTATCTGGTAGTCCGGCGGTTCGATTACGTTTTTCTGTTTTCGGGCGCAGCCCTGCTTTGCGGAATTGTTCTTTACTTTACATGGTACAAAAATTTACCGCCAAAAGGGGAGGTTTAAATTCCATCATGTCAATACCGTTAAAAATCGATCATCAAAGCCCAATACCTTTACATGTTCAGGTAGAAAAATTACTCCGAAGACTGACTCAGGCAGCCGAGTACCAAAGGGGGAAGTATCTGCCAAATGAAGTTGAACTGGCTAAACAGTTGGGAATTTCCCGCAACACGGTTCGGCAGGCGATTAATCGATTGGTTTACGAAGGATTGGTGACCAGAAAAAAAGGCGTGGGCACGCGGGTAACAAACAACAGAGTGCCAACGCGACTCGAAAACTGGCACAGTTTCACCCAGGAAATGACCGGACAGGGAATCTCTTTTAAAAATTACGAGATCAGCTCGATTCTTGAACCGGCGTCAAAAAAGGTGGCGCAGGCTCTTAGCATAACCGAAGGCAAAGAAGTTGTAAAACTCTGCCGGTTAAGGGGACTGGAGGAAGGTCCGATTGTTTTTTTCATATCGTATTTTCATCCGCGCATCGGATTGGAAATAAGCGAGGATTTTTCGCAGCCTCTGTATGATCTGTTGGAAAAAAAGTATCATACCGTGGTGATGCTTTCCAGAGAAGAATTGAGCGTTCAGTCCGCGGATAAGGAATTAGCCGAAAAACTGCGCATCAAACGCGGCGATCCTTTGCTGTTTCGCAAACGCTTTGTCTTTGATCCGGGCGACAGAATCGTGGAATACAACTTGGGCTGGTATCGCGCCGATCGGTTCACCTATTCGATCGAAATACGCCGGGAAAAAAGTGACAGAGTGACAAAGTAACAAAGTAACAAAGTAACAAAGGCATGATTAGTAAGAAAAAGGAAAAAGGAAAAAGCGGAAAGAAGTAGTATTAGATAGTAGGAAGCAAGTAGAAAATAGTAGAATGTTAGTCAATAAGAGGGAAAACTCTTTTTATTTTCAAAAAAATGATTTGATTGAACTATTTAAGATTTTGAGCGATGGTGATGATAACTCATTACGCATTACGCATTACGCATTACGCATTACGCATTCATTACGCATTACGATAATTACTAATGCCGCTTAACGCTTAACCCTTATACGCTTAACGAAAATAAAAAACCACGGCATTCCGACTGTGTCAGCTTAAAAATGAGGCGTCGAATTGGGAAACAAAAAATCAAAATTTAATAAATTCCCTTCAATTAAAGTGGAGGGCTTTACCTGTCGGGTCGGCTGGAAACAAATAGCCCGGGAGATTCAATATCGGATCAATCGGCTTTCGTCCGAAAAAATTGTACTGACCGTTGAAATTTACCCCGGCGCGTTTGAAGGTGATATTTTCGGGAATCTGAACAGTCTGTTAAAACCGAATCGCGTGTTTTTCGCCGGAGACGTGTTTAAATCGCCATCCGAAATACGCGAAATGACAAACCCCTATCTCGGCGACGATCCCGTTTTTGGCGTGTTGAGCTATTTGAAAATCGACGATTATTTTGACCCAAAAAAATTATCAAAAGCAAAAGAAGAGATTAATAAAATAGATTCCGGCGTCATTTTGATCATAGGAAGCGGAGCGGTTCATTTAGCAGAACCGGATATTCTGGTTTACGCGGACATGGCGCGCTGGGAAATTCAGCAACGTTTCCGTCGCAATGAAATCGGGAATCTTGGAATTGACAATAAAAACGATCTGCCCTCATTAAAATACAAACGCTCATTTTTTGTTGACTGGCGCGTTGCGGATCGTTTGAAAAGAGAATTGATGGAAAAGTGGGACTATGTTCTCGATACAAATGACGGACAAACTCCTAAAATGGTCGCCGGTGAAGCAGTGCGAAGCGGTTTGCGCAAAGCCGCGCGTCAACCGTTTGAACTGAAGCCCTTTTTCGATCCCGGACCGTGGGGCGGACAATGGCTGAAAGAAGTCTGCGACTTAGATCGATCGGCGGAAAATTATGCCTGGTGTTTTAACTGTGTTCCGGAGGAGAACAGTCTTTTGCTGAAATTTGACGGCGCGCTGTTTGAAATTCCTTCGATTAATTTGGTGTTTTATCAACCAAAAGAGCTGCTGGGCGAAAAAGTGTACGCCCGCTTTGGCGCGGAATTTCCCATTCGTTTCGATTTTCTGGATACCTGGGAGGGAGGTAACTTAAGTCTGCAAGTGCATCCCACAACCGATTACATTCAAAACACGTTTGGCTGGCACTACACACAGGATGAAAGCTATTATCTTCTGGACGCCAAACCCGGGGCAAAGGTCTATTTGGGAATGCGGGAAAATATTGATCCGCGGGAAATGATCAGGGACTTAAAACGAGCAGATTCCGGAGAAATCGATTTTGATGATGAAAAATATATTCAGACCTGGCAAGTTAAAAAGCACGATCATGTTTTAATCCCCGCAGGAACGGTGCACTGTTCCGGGAAGAATTGTCTGGTTCTTGAAATAAGCTCCACGCCCTACATTTTTACTTTTAAGTTGTGGGACTGGGGAAGAGTGGGGTTGGACGGAAGACCGCGCCCTATTCACATTCGGCACGGGGAAAAGGTTATTCAATTCAATCGAACGACTCAATGGACAAAACAAAACCTGATCAACAGAATAGAGGAAACGGCGCGCGGAGACGGCTGGCGGGAAGAACGCACCGGACTTCATGAACTGGAATTTATTGAAACGCGTCGGCACTGGTTCACAAAAAAGGTCCGGCACCATACCATGGGAATTGTCAATGTTCTTAACCTGGTCGAAGGAGAAGAGATTATTGTGGAAAGTCCCGAAAATCGATTTGAACCGTTAATCGTTCATTATGCCGAGACGTTTGTGGTTCCGGCAAGCGCGGGCGCTTACACCGTTCGTCCCCACGGAGCTTCGATGGGAAAACAATGCGCCACGATAAAAGCCTATGTTCGTACGGCGTAAGAAATGCGTTCAATAGCGCCGGAGAGGCGACCCGTCGGATTTAAAAAACGGCTTTTTTTGACAACAAAAGGGGCCTTGCTCTTTGAGAAAAATTGAAATATTAAAAAACGATTTTGAAAGGGAAGTATGAAAATCTGTCTCTTTTTGATCTTTTTATTCTTACTGGCAGGGCAACAACTGTTTGCTCAGGGAAAGCCTTACGACGGACCGGACGATCCAGCCGGAGATCCATCTGCTGAACGTTACGGATGGATGAACGGTAACCGGGTTCTGCTGTTTTTCAGAAATACAACAGAGCTGTCTGATTGTTGCAATTTGGGTTACGATGTATCCAAGTGGCCCAACAATTATGACGGAACCAAGATGCATGACGGAATTGCCGTGTTGATCGGCGCCCGTGTTTATATTCGCAACGACTCCGTTCCCGTGGAAAACCCCTCAACAATTCGTCGCGGCGATCAGGCGGACACATTATATTTTATTCAAAGCAGTTATCGACATTCGATGGATAAAAATCCCGCAGGCACGGTTGAATGGGCGCTTTACCCTCCGTTCGGTTATTTTAATCCCATGGACGAATATCCCGCCATGAGCAATCTGCCCAATTCCTGGCCTCCGGACGGCTGGCGCACAAAAGACGGTAAAAAATGGGCGGGAGAATGGAACGGTCGCTTTGGCAGAGGAATCATCAAAGCCGATCTGGAATCGTTTGTTGTCGCTAACGATGCGCAGGATCAGGAACGCTTGCCTACAAACCCGAATATCAGCGGACCCTATTATTATCCCCGTCCCGGCGTTTATATCGGCGATAAAAATCCCGATGTCACGATTCAAAAAGGCTATCCCTGGGGAGGCATAGGCATCCGGGTCGAACAACGCGGTTTTCAGTGGTCAAATCCCGCCGCCACCGACGCCATCTTTTTCGAATATACCATCGCCAATATTTCGGATTACGATTTGCCGGACGTATTTTTCGGCTACATGGTAGATAACGCCGTGGGGGGCGCGGAAGTAGGCGACGACATCGCTTACTACGATAAGTTTCTGGACATGTGTTACTCGTGGGATGCCGACGGCGTTAAGGATATCGGAGGAGAAGGAGCGCCCGGTGTAATGGGCATTGCTTTTCTGGAAAGTCCGGGCATAGCCTACGATAATATCGATAACGACGAAGACGGGCTTGTCGATGAACGCCGGGACAATGTTGCTGTTCAAAAAGTCGGACCCACGGACGGCATCGACGATCTTTATCTTTTTTTGAAATATTACAAACTAAAACAAAGCGATCTTCGTGAGCACTGGGACGCCGACGAGGATCAGGATTGGCAGGACGGCTACGACGCCAACGGAAACGGCACTTATACTTATTTTGACAGTACGACTATGGCTTGGCGTCTTGAACCGGGTGAAGTAATTGGCGATGATGTGGGCTTGGACGGGGTCGGACCTTTCGATTTAAATTACACCGGTCCCGATGAAGGAGAAGGTAATCACAGACCGGATTTTAAAGAAGGCGTGGGATGCGAGCCTAATTTCGCCGCCACCGACGTCACGGAATCGGATATGCTGGGCTTGACCTCTTTCAGATACAATCTGGATTGGCGATACGATAAGAACATGATGAGCCACGACCGGGAGATGTTTCAATTTCTTACGGGAGGCATATTCGATGAAGCGCAAATGAATCCGCAAAATTTTCTGGAAGACTTCGCTTCGGGATTGTTCCCTCTTCACAAAGGTCGAACCGAACGCATCTCCATGTCCGAATTGCACGCTTACGACCCGTTAACGGGATTAAATTCCGCCGATCATAAATCGCCGGCTCTGTTTCGCCTAAAAGAAGTGGTGCAGCAGATTTACGAATCGGACTACCGCTTTGCCCAGCCGCCGCTGATGCCTTCGCTTACGGCAACGTCCATGGACGGAAGGGTCGTTCTAAGCTGGGATAATATTGCGGATCAGTTTACCCGCGAACCGTTTCTTGATAACCGCAACGATTTTGAAGGGTACAAACTTTACAGAGCAACCGACAAACCAATGTCCGATCCCATGGTCGTTACCGACGGCTACGGCACGCCCACTTTCCGCAAACCGATCTTTCAGTGCGATCTTGTCGATAACCGCTACGGATTTACCGACTACGGTTTGCTTAACGGCGCGGGTTACTATCTGGGCGACGAAAGCGGTATTCAGCACTATTTTGTGGATAATACCGTAAAAAACGGAAAAGCCTATTATTACGTTCTGGTGGCTTACGATTACGGAATCGACAGTATCGGCAACGGAATCCCTCCCTCGGAAAATAATTTTGTCATCG
>JAADIP010000102.1 GCA_013151275.1 Calditrichota bacterium
TTTTTCCCTAGTTTTTTCCCTAGTTTTTTCCCTAGTTTTTTCCCTAGTTTTTTCCCTAGTTTTTTCCCTAGTTTTTTCCCTAGTTTTTTCCGGCACTTCGGTGAACTCTTCTAATTCAAAATGTAAAATCGTTTTAAAGTTATCCTCCTCAATCATTTCAAATTTGTTTTTCTTGGCGTAAAGCGGTAAGTATTTGCGAATATTACGAATGCCGGAGCCAAGTTCTTCCGCCCGACCGATCTGCTGAAAAAATTTAACTATCGCCGGAATGAAAACAACCGACTAATAAATCAAAATATTTTACATCTTTCAATTTTGCAAATGATTTTCGGAAGAGTCCGGATCTAGCGGTTTTTTTGATCGTGAAGATTCAGCAAACGCGCCTGAAATGCGTTAAGATATTCTCTGTGGATCAAAATATTTGCCACCACTTCACGGAATATTTTTTCCCGCAAATCCACCCGGATATCGCCTTCCATATAAAATTTATCCGGTAGATACGTACGAACAAATTGCATAAGTTCATCGTAAGCGTCGATCAAATTGGTGCGGATTTCACGGCGATCATCATAATGTATCAGGTCCTGGCGTCTCAATAAAGCGTCGGTTTTGTAATGCGGCAAAATTTGCTGAATCACGTCGTCCTTGCCAAACAGCAACGCGGCGGCAAGGGTGTAACCCATTTTACCCGTTTCAAAGTCCTTTTTATAGAATCCGGCTGTTTTAAGCATCTCCTCATCGGAAAGCCCTAACCACGGATGATCCGGACGATGGCTTTGCATTAAATTTCTGACTCTGGAAAAAAGTTTTTCATTAAAATCGGAAAATTCAAGATACGGATAGATTTTATTTTCCGTAAAATAGCTGCTTTTACGGGCGTAAATCCTGTTAACGGCTGCATGGGTGGTAACTTTGAAATCCCCGTCTGTATTACGGTCGTAAACGATGTTGCCGGTACGGTGCACCTGTGAACTCTGCGGAACCCGAACATAAATAATCCACTTGTCGTCGATTTTAATCTCTTCCGGGAAAAGCATAAACGGCGGATCGAGTTTGCTGGGATTGTTTGAAAGATTGCTCAGATTTGTTTTTATATCTTCAACTTTATCGGGATCAACGCCCGTTATTTGACCGTTGTCGCTGACGCCCAGCAGAAGGTCTCCGCCTATTCGATTCAGAAAAGCGCAAACCGTTTCAAACAGATTTTCGGGTAAAGCGCGATGCGCTTTTTTGAATTCAATGGTTAGCCCTTCGCCCCTGGCAATGAGTTCCCTGATTCTTTTTTCAGTCATTTTACAAAACACTCCGTAAGATGAATTCGCCGGAATGAAAGTAACCGATTAATAAATCAAAATATTTTACATCTTTCAATTTTGCAAATGATTTTCGGAAGAGTCCGGATCTAGCGGTTTTTTTGATCGTGAAGATTCAGAAGCAACTTTCTTCCGGCACAATCCGATCAAAAATTTCCTCATTGTGCGAAATCAGTAAAATTCCGCTTCCCCTGCGCATTTTCTCACGAATCATTTCAATCACTTTCCGGATGCTGTTAAAATCGAGTCCGTTAAGCGGTTCGTCCAGAATAATCAGATCAGGATGCAGTAATAAGGCTCGCAGCAAATTCAGGCGTTGTTTCTGCCCTCCGCTTAAAAGGGCGATCTTTTTATTCAAAAACTGCCCGTCAACCGTCTCGTCAAAAATTTCCCGAAGATATTTTTTGATTTGCTCGTTGCCGCTCTTGCCGAGACCGGGCAATCCTTTAAAAACATCCCTGACCTTTGCCTGCAAATTAAGCGCCTCGTCCGCGTGCTGAAACACCATGCTCAACCGCCTGCCCCAAATTTGTTTTCGCCAGATTTTCTGCGGCGTTTTTTCGTTGAACGCCATTCCAGCCAGTTCAAACCGGACGGACTCCGCCTTTTGCAAACCCGTAATAATTTTGGCTAAGGTCGTTTTACCCATACCGCTGGGCGCTTTTAGATAGACCAGCTCGCCCCGGCGAACGATAAGTTCCGCAGGATCTTTTGAATTTGAATCCGGGTAAAGGGCAAACTGTTTGTTAAACACCGAAAATGTCGGATTAACTTTTAATACGGGTTTTTCGCCTTCGATTACTTTTTTTCGCGCCGCCGCCCGTTGATTATTAAGCCAGCTTGTGTAAATTTCCGCTTTAAAATCAAAGAGTTCCACCCGTGTATCGCTAACGCGCCGTAATTCTTTAAAACGAATTTTAGGAAGCAGCTTTTTATGGTTTTTCTCAATCTCGCTGATCATGGAATAATCGTGCGTAATAAGCAAAATAGTAAACGACTTTTTTTGATAACGGCGAAACAGCTCTTCAAGAAAAATATTACGATAACGATCGTCCAAACTTCCGGTGGGCTCGTCAAACACGAACAAATGCTGCTGTTCGTCATTCAGTTGCTGAATTTTCATCAATGCCATGGCTAACAAAAAACGCTGCTTTTCGCCGCCGCTGGGTCGAAAGGGTTTGGGATACACCCGCAGAAGAGGATGAATATGACTCCGGTAGGGTTTTCTCCATAAAGCCTCCAGAATTTCCCGTTTATTTTCTGCGCGAGTCAAACTGCCTTCGTTCAACTGTTCTTCGATGGTCATCAGGGGATTAAAATGCGAAGAAGGCTCCTGAAAGACAAAAAAGCCGTTTTGTTGTAATCGTCTTACCTTTTGCGATCGAACATAGCGAAAATAGCTCTCTCCGTTAACGGTAATCTGCAAGTCATGCGGGTCAACCAACCCGAAAATCGTTTGAGAAATCAACGTCTTCCCGATTCCCGACTCTCCGAAGAGGATGGTAATTTCTCCCGATTCAAAGGAAAAATCCTCAATACTGACCAGTTCCTGTTCGAGAAAACGAATTTTTATTTGATATCGGTTCATAATTTAAATCGCTCCGCCAAGGCATTGGTGATTTTAAAAAGCGAAAAAAGCGTAAAGACAATCACAAAAGCAACGCTGATGCCCTGTAAATGTAAAAACAATAAATTGGGCAAATAATCCGGATGAGTAAGCGAATAGCCGATAGCGAGAATATCTTGTTTACTGTCAATATTCGCCAGTAAACTGCCCAAAGTAACGGGAAGATTAACCGAGCTGACGCGGGTTGAAAGTCCGACCGAAATAATAAAATCCACGCTGCATTGCAAAAAGATTGCCGAAGAAAAAACGGCGATCATCTTATTCAGAATATGGGTGCGGCTGTTTTTCCACAGGATGTCGTAATTGATGATCCGCCATTCGGAAATCCCGCAAACCCGCATGGCGTTGTAAAAATCAAGCTGACGGAAGTAGGCTATTCGTTCGCGAAGCATATCCACCACTTCCAGAAAGATAAACAGGCTCAGAAAAACGGACATTAACAGCATGATGGCAAGTGTGGTTTCCAGGCTGCCGCGCTCCATCAAAAACGTAATCCACACATATCCCAACAAAACGCCGATAATCTGCGGAACGGAGCGAATAAAATTTGTTAAAAAAATTAAAACGTTAAGCGCGGTCGTTTGCCGCCGGTCTTCAAGCGTTTGAAAAAGCAGCGTTGTCGCCCAGGCTAATAAAAACGTCAAAGCCACAACCAGCGAGGCGATGAACATCGAATGCACAAACGCCAGTTCCAACAGCCTGCGTTCAGGATCGTTCAGAAACAAAAAATCCCAAAGCCAGAGTAAAAGCAAACCCAAAATCCAGGCGATCAGCCAGACACGGGCGGAATTCCGGCTCCACCGGATGGTCAATAATTCCAATCTTCTGATCTGCCCGACCGTTCCGTTACGGATTTTCCCGTACAGGGGGACAATACGCTTTTTTAGCGCTTCGATTATTTTTTCCGCAAATTTCATGAAGAACCCAAACGTTTTTGTTCCTTAAAAATTGCCAGATCCGTAATGAGCTCGGTCGCCTTTACGATAAGAAAAATGCCGAGAATAATCAGCGCCGCCAGATCGTAATTTTGATACAACAATTGCTGCAACAACTCATAGCTTAAATGTCCGTGAATGTTCAACGCCATTTCAATAATCAGCAGCCCGGTGATAATAAAAGCCGCCTGCTCTTTTAATGTGGCAAAATACTGAAAGCGGGCGTTCATGAAAATATGCTCCAGAACGTGTCCGGGAAATTTTTTCTTAAGCGCCAGCAACGAACGCCAACGGATTCCTCTTTTTCTGCCTATGGAATAGTCATTGTTCAGATTTTTCACGATTGCGGTGCGCACATATCCCTTGCGGCTTTCGTTCAACAGAAAATGGTAAAATTTATTGGAATAGGTAATTAAAACGCCGTTGGAGATTACGCCCAAAAGAATCATGAACGGCACGGATTCGGTATCAAAATCGGTTTTAATGGAATAGGCAATCACATAAGCCGGAGTAAAAAGCAATAAATACAGCATCGCTTTACACAGTATTTTAAAGCCGATCGCGCCCAACCGTTTCGCCGTTTGCCATTCCGGCTCCGAAATCAACCGGCGCAAAGCGAACAAAAAACGATACGCGTCGGGCGGATTTTGCTGTTTGTAACGCAGAAATAAATACGTGCCCAGAGTCTGAACTCCGTAATAAGTAAGAGCCATTACAACAAGGTAAATCAGAATAAACTTGACATACATTAAAAAAAGAGCAGGAACGGATCGGCGGTTAGCCATTTTTTGCCGCAACTGACTTTTGGTAAGTCCCGCCTGCTGCGCTTCCGCGAGAACGAGTTTTTGCCATAATTGTTTGTATTTCGCGGAATCGCCGGTCAGGGCGAAAGCCATATCCAGATAGAGTTGTTTTTGAAATGCGTCCCGCGTGTTTAGATCAAGCTCCTGCAGCAAACGGACGGATTCGGGTATCGGCGCGCTTTGTTCCGGTTCGGGACGAGTGGCGATAAAGACGACGCCCAAAATAATAGATACTACCAAAGCGCTGCTCAAATGTCGTCTTAAAATGCGTTTCATGAGTCTGTCCGTTTTGTAATTTTCAGAACGCCGGGATTAACCGTTTTTAACTCAAAACCGTACTGCGCGGAAAGTTTTTTTAATTCGCCGATAAAAATTTTTGTGCTTTTTGACCAGCTTTTTAAATACTCCGGTCGATTGAAGATGACACGGATTTCCCGTTCATTCTGCTCCACTTTCCACTGCGGAACGCGATCGTCCGATTTTAAATCGGCGGTCTGAACAAAATAATGATACAGGTTGGCGTAAACCCTGTTCTTTCTTGTCAGAAAAAATTTAAGCTGTTGAACAAAATCCTGAAATTGCGCTTCTTTTTGCAAATCTTTCGCCTTTACCTTTTCCCAGACTCGGGAAGAGGATATCTTACACCAGGCGTAACGAACGGGCGAATCGAACGTTCGGACATAATAATAAACGCCTCGCCTGAAAACGCGGATAACCGTCTGCCCCGCGGAAAGCGTTTTCAGCGGCTGCCACGATAGCGGATGCAGCAGGGTCAGCTTTTGTCCGTTTTTAATTCTCATGGTGTCGTTGAACACGCGAACCCGGTAATACCAGCGGAAAAATCCCGTTTGCTCCAAACCCTGCGGATTCCCGATCGAATCGATCAACATGAATAAATCCTGATTTTGCAGCTTAACCCTGAGCGCCTGCGTAACCTGATCCGGCAACGTAACCACCTTCCCGATCTCAAAAGGCAAAAATTGTCCCCACCGTAATTTTACTTCCGGCGGAACGGTTCGTTGGTATGTATCAAACACAGCGAGGTTTTCGGGACGCTCAACGATCAGCACCGTGCCGATCTTGCCCGTTCCCTGAGAAAAAAGAAATTTAACGCTTACGATCAGGATTAAAATGAATTTCAGTTTCATCTGCTTACTTTGGTTTAATCAATTTTAAAAAGGTTAACGATTTTATCAAACTGTTTCAAGGGAATTTGAAAGCGGGAATTGTCAAAATTCGTTTTCATCTTATTTAAATCCGCAGAAAGCGGAAAAATCGGATCCAAACCGAAATCCGTTTTTTTTCGCATTAAAAATTTCTGATATTTATTTTAACTCATTATATTTACAGGCGAAAAAGGAGTAACTAAAAAGAGGAGCTTTTCCGATGAAACACTTAAAGGTATTGATTCTGCTTTTAATCGGCATTGCGTTTTTGCAAGCCTTTCCCGGCAAGATTGTCAAACAGTTTGCCTCGCCGGGATCTTTTCCCACGGGACTCACCTTTGACGGGAAATACCTGTGGTTGGCGGATTACAAAAGCGATTCACTGTATCAGATCGATCTTAAAACCCAAAAGGTTATTCACCGCATTCCTTCTCCCGGATTCTGGCCCATGGGTTTAGCCTGGGACGGAAAATATCTGTGGAATGCGGACAAACAACAGAAAAAGATTTTTCAGATCGATCCGGCTGACGGCGCAGTTCTCAATGTATTGGACAGTCCCTCGGACGATCCTCAGGGATTAACGTGGGACGGCAAAACGTTGTGGATCGGCGACGCGCGAAAAAACAGAATCCTGAGCCTTGACATGAGCGACGGCACCGCCGTGAAGCGTTACAACGGACCCGCCCGTCGTGTTAACGGACTGACCTTCGACGGACGCTATTTGTGGGCAAGCGACCGCCTGCGCAATGAAATTTACATGATCGATCCGCAAAACGGCGAAATCATTTTAATCGTCGATGCGCCGGCAGCCTACCCAAGGGGATTGGCTTTTGACGGCAAATATCTGTGGAATGTGGATTATCAGACCGATTCGCTGTATCAACTGGTCAGAAAAGACAACGAACGCTATCGTCTCAAAGACAAACGCCACGCCCGCATCACCTTAACCCATGAAGTAAAAGTATATGGCTCCGGACAGTTAAAAAATCTGGATGTTTACTTAGTCATCCCCGAAAATTTGCCGCAGCAAAAAATTTTAAGCGCCGAATTCACGCCCTCATCCGCCAAAAAGATTTATGATCAATGGCGACAGCCCATGGCTTTGTTTAATTATCAAAATATTGCGGCAAATGCGGATGTGGTTTCACAAATGGTAATAGAAGCCGAAATTTCGGCTATCGACTATTTCATCTTTCCGGATGAAGTGGGGAATCTCGAAGACATCCCGAAGAAAATCCGTGAACAGTACACCAAAAACGGGAGCAAATACAAATTAGACGATCCTTATATTCAAAATCTCGCTAAAAAGATAATCGGCGACGAAACACGACCCTATTGGATGGCTCGCAAGATTTTCGATTATGTTCGCAACCGTCTGGAATACAAATTAGAAGGCGGATGGAACGCAGCGCCGGTGGTTTTGCAACGGGGCACAGGATCTTGTTCGGAATACACCTTCAGTTTTATTGCCTTAGCGCGGGCAGCCGGATTGCCCGCCCGTTATGTGGGGGCTATTGTGGTGCGCGGCGACGATGCCAGTCTGGATGACGTGTTCCATCGCTGGCCCGAAATTTACCTGCCCAACTACGGTTGGATTCCCATCGATCCGCAGGGCGGAGACAAACCGGTGCCGCGCGACCGGGCGATGAACATCGGGCACCTGAGCAACCGCTTTTTAATCACGACTCACAGCGGCGGCGACTCCGAATATCTGGGCTGGTATTACAATTACAACCAACGATATCAATGCGATCCCAAACTTCAGATTAACATCGAAACCTTTGCCGAATGGCAGCCTCTCGACGGTAAAAAATAACGCTGAACGGCGAGTGGACAAAGTGACAAAGTGACAGAGTTACAGAGTTACAGAGTTACAGGGTTTAGAGGTTTAGAAGTTTAGTTGTTTAGTTGTTTAGTTTGGAGCAAAAGTGAGGGGAAGAAAGCAGAAAGCCGTGATGCGTGATGAGTAAGACAAAAGAAAAAAGAAAAAGGAAAAGGTTATCAGAAAGCAGTAGTAGGTAGAAAATAGTAAAATGCCTGTTGTAAGGAAGTAAATGTTTTTTTATTCTCCAAAAAATAACCTGGCGGAATTATTAAAGATTTTGAGCGATTGTGGAGATAACTCATTACGCATTACGCATTACGATGACCGAAGAAGCCCGCTTAACCCTTAACCCTTAACCCTTATACGCTTAACTTTTAACCGCAGAAGCCGCTTAACGAAAATTAACCGATAACCGGAAACCAGCAACAATAAATCATAAATCGTAAATCATAAATCATCAATCTCAAATCCCTTCCCTACTCAATCCGAATGGTTCTGGATTCCAGAATTGGCTCCTGTAAAAGCTCCTGATAAATCTCAACATGTTTTCGGGCGACAATATCCCATGAAATTTCGTTTTTAACATAATTTTTCGCATTGCGAGAAAATTTTTGCGCCAGTTTTTCATCTTCCAAAATACGGGTAATGTTTTTAACATACTCTTCTTTTGATCGGCTGACCAGACCGCATTGCGCGCGCCGCATGATATGCTTCATCGAACCGCTTTCGCTGACCACCAGCGGACGGGCAAAAGCCAGACTGTGCGCTAAAATCCCGCTTTGGGAATTTATTTTGTACGGAAGAACAACCACATCCGCGGCGGAAATAATGGCGTCGAACACATCCTGTTTTAGCTGCCCGCGAATGACGTAAATGTGATCTTTGACGGGTGAATTTTCGATAAGATTGAATAACTTGGTGCGATATTCCCGATACTCCTGTCCCCTGACCTTTCCCGCAAGAACCAGAATCGCTTCCGGCACTTTTTTAACTATTTCCGGCATCAGTTCAATAATCAATTCAAAATTTTTACTGGGACGAAAATAACCGATCATCAGAATTACTTTGCGGTCCGCCGGTAAACCGATCTTTTGTTTGGCGTCGGGAACGGGCTGAACCTCGCGGGCGCCGTGTTCAATTATGTGAATTTTATCGGGATTGATCTCCGGAATAGCGGCGAGTAAGGTCTCTTTTTGGAAATGCTCGTGAACAATGATGCGATTGGAATTCGCCGTGATGTCCCTTAACAGCAGCCGATGCGCGGGCGGCATTTCTCTGTAAACCGTGTGCAGGGTTGTGACCACCGGAATATCGCTCAGACGAAAACGGATGATTAACGGGATGATCTGTACTCCGTAAAATTTTCCGTAAAGCGCGAATTCGTGTTGAATATGAACCACATCGGGAGTAAAACGGATCATGGTTGAAAACGCTTTTTGGGCAAGGTCTTCGTCTTCATAATCGAACACCGGAAAAACCTGTTCACCCGAGCCGCCGATATGCGACACGATGTAAACATCCTGATGTAAATTTCGCAGAGCAGATGTCAAATATTGAGAATAAGTAGCGATCCCGCATTCAATTGGCGGAAACGAAGTAACAAATCCGACGCGCATCCGATTTCCTCCTTCGTTTGTATTGTCTGACTACCAAATTAGATTAACAATAAATTTGAGAAGATACAGCAATTGTTGACCGCAGATTAACCTGATTACGCTGATGTCGCTGATTGGATTGAGGTGTTTTTGATTTTTAACGCTTAAAATTGGAGAGTGTGTGTTTTCTTCTTAATTCTCTGTTTCGTTCTAAAATCCTTGTCCTGTCATTTCGAACGAAGAGAGAAATCTTTTAACTCCCACAAAAATAAAAGATTTCTCTTCGCTGCGCTCATCGAAATGACAATGACAGATCTTTTTAGAACAGACAAATTCTAATTTTAAACTCAATTTATTCTTTGTGCTCTTTGTGAATTCTTGGTGTTCTTTGTGGTTATTATTCCCCGCAGATGACCACAGATTAACTTGATTTCGCTGATATCGCTGATTGAGTTGAGGTCTTTTTTGATTTTTAGTGCTTAAATAAGAGGATTTGTTTCTTTTTCGGTTCCGATTTTAAATTCTTTAGAAGTTTTGCATATTGATGGGAAGAAAATCCTGCAATAATAATAGGTCATTTAATGTATGATTTTTTTTACGGAGAAATCAATTCCACGGTTGGGAAATAGGTTCTATAGCCGCTAATATCCCTTGTTAAAAGACGTAATTCTTCCACGGCAGCGTGTGCTCCTATAAAAAAATCCGGTAATGGAGATGTTTTTAAGCCTTTTCTTTTACGATATTCTATAAAAACTTTTCCTGCAAGAAATAACGCCTCTTTGGGTATTTGTAGCATTAATAGTCCCATTCCTGCAATAATTTTTTCCACTTCTTCAATGTGAGCAAAACCAATAGAGATTTCCGTATAAATGATCGGATTAATGTAAAGCGGATAACTATAACTCAATCTTTCCAATTGACTTTCCGACCAATCTCCCCAAACTGGATCATCTTCAACCAAATCCAAAATCACATTTGAATCAACTAAAATTCCGTCCACTATTTTCTCCGGGTCAAAGCCATAATCTCATCCGTACTCATTTTAACCGACGCAACGCCTCTAAACTTTCTAAAACGTTTGCTCTTTTTACTATCCTTTTTCTTCACAATGTAAACCCGATCATCTTCCATAACAAAATCAACCTCCGATTCCGGTCTGAGTCCCAGACGATCCCGGATATATGCCGGGATGGTAACCTGTCCTTTTCTTGTAATTTTCATGTCAAATTTCCTAACTGATGTATTACATTATAAAAGTATTACAAAGTTTTGCCAAAATCAAACTTTTATTTTGCCGGTCCGTAAAAAATTGCCGGATTACTTAATCCGTGATGAGCAACCGCTTTTGACCAATGAACAAATTAAAATTTGGGAAATAAGCGGCAAGCAATTCCTCGGGCGCCGGTCTGGAATATTTGTAGCGGAATTACCGATTCTTTAAATTAAATCATTAGCCTGACGCTAAATTTTAATTTCAAAGACTTGCAGGAGAATTACGCCGATGAATTTTAAAATTCGATCCTACCATCCCAGCGATTTGGTTTCGCTCTACCGGATTTGTCTGTTAACCGGGGATAGCGGTTCCGACGCCAGTAATTTGTACAAAGACCCGGATTTGTTGGGACACTTTTACGCGGCTCCCTATGCCGTGCTTGAACCGGAACTTTGTTTTGTGGTTACCTGTGACGGAACCCCTTGCGGATATATCCTCGGATGCCGCGATTCCGCAAAGTTTTTCGAAAGATGTGAAAACGAATGGTTTCCCGTACTGCGTGAGCGTTATCCGTTGCCTGATGCTGATGACAATTCGCATGACGCCCGCATCATTCGACTTATTCATGAAGGACATAAAATAGTCGATGAGCTCAAAGACTATCCCGCCCATTTGCACATCGATCTTTTACCCGTCGCCCAGGGACAGGGCTTGGGACGAAAACTTATCGAAACTTTTACCGATAAACTACGGGAATTAAAAACTCCGGCGCTCCATCTTCAGGTCGGCAAAAGAAATACGGCGGCAATAGGCTTTTACGAACGCGTGGGATTCCATCGAATAATCCATCGAATAACGGAATTCGAATATTCCATCGCTTTTGGGATGAAATTGACGTGACAAGCAAGATTAAAGTTCTCTAAAGATTAAAGTCCTTTCAAGAGTAAAGTAACATAGTAACATAGTGACAAAGTGACGCGTGATGCGTGACGAGTGACTAACAACCTGCAACTTGGAACCTGCACCCCTTAACCGTTACACCCTTAACCCTTAACCCTTAACCCTTAACCCTTAACCCTTAACGAAATTAAATCCCCTTGCTCTCCGCCGCAATTATTCTTTATTATTCCCTGTAATGGCAGCCCATGCTTTGTGTGTTTTCCCAGGCGGAAG
>JAADIP010000123.1 GCA_013151275.1 Calditrichota bacterium
TAGTCAAACGTAAAGCGTTTCGGATTTATTTCCGCAATGACGATAAATTTTGGCGGACTTGCTTCCGGTTTGCTGCATTCCACCGGGTTGACCGGTTAATTTTGTTTGAAATCGCCGAACAGGATTTTAGGCAGCAAGTGGAAGCTTAGCGCCATTGAAATTGTGATCGGAAGAATAAGGGCAAATATTAACGCGTTATCCTGATCAAAAGCAGGGAAAAGCTTAAGCAGAAGAAGTATTATCGCCCCGGCTAACTGAATATCCCACAGCCAGCGCAGAGCCGTGAACGCCCATTGCTTTTGCCAGGCGAGCAAAACGGCAAAGGGAACGATTAACAGAGTAATGGGATGGGCAAGAAAAAGGTTTTCGTTATGATAGGTAACGTCGTGTTCGGTAAACAGCGCGAAGAAGAAGAGCGCCGTTCCCGGGATTCCCAAAACGAGTCCGAGGAGAAAATTGTAAATGCTGAAGATTAACTGAAACCATCGGAAGGGTTTTTTCATCTGAAGCCAAACCGTCGCCAAAATCAACAGCCCGATAAAAAGAGAGAGTAAAAGGGCTTTAAACTCATGTTTCGGAACGGTTTCGGGCACGGGAGGGCGGTCTGCTTTATAAAAGATTTGATAGTTCGTTACCGCAGGATGCGAATTACCGGAGCTGTCCGTAAAGGTTAATGTCCGGAGGTGTCGCTCCAGTTCATCGGGAAGAAACATTTCGTCCCATTCTTTAATGGGTTTATCGATTTGATCGTTCATTAAAAACATGAGCAGCATTTCCAGCGGCGGATCTTTAGCCAGATAGCGGCGCGTGTGCTGCCTCAGAGTCATTCGGGCGGGCACCTGAGTGGCTTTGTAAAATTGACCGTCGAGCGCCTGATCGATTAAGTCGCGTAAACGGGTGGCGCAATTATCGTAAAAATGGTGATAAAGATATTTTTTGTTTTCCGGTTTTACGTACCATTCCAGTTTTTCAGCCAGACGCAGCCGGTTTTTTAACGGGATGAAAAGCGTTAAAATGCGAATATCGCGGTTTTCGCTGCGGTAATAATTAAAATAAGAAGCAACGGATGCCCGACCGACCTCGAAAATCAGACGTCCCATGGCAAAACGATAGATCATGGTTTCATCAAAAGAATACAATCCGAAGTTGTAGATGGCGGAGACATTGTACAAGGTATCTTCGACGATTAAGGAGAGATGACCCCAATACGAAGGGATGTCGTCGCCCGGTCCGAAAGTCACTAATTTGAATATCAGATTTTCGGGTTTGCTCAGTCCTTTGCCCCAGGGCATATCAGCCGCGGAAAGCTGCAACGTCAAAAAGAAGATGAACAACAAAAGGAGTCTGGAATTTCTTGCCATGCCCGTTCCTTTAAAAAAACACAGGTCTGAAATTATAACACATAACAATTCAATACAAATGCATTTCTAACTCTTTTCGTAATATTTCGTTCCCAAAAGGAAAAAACACAACGGAAAAATCGAATTTTGCCTCTGCTTCTTATCGCGGAGACTATCGCCGTCTTGTAAATAGCCGATCCGGCAGGCGGGATCGCTGCGCCTGCCGGATCAGCCAGCGACCCGTTGGTGTCCGCGAAAAATCAACGGTTAATATTAGTCGGTCACAAAATTAAATGAATATTTTTTCTTCAGATTTCCCCCGTAATAATCTTTCAGGGTTGTATCTATAGAAACCGTGTATTTTGTATCGGGACTCAAAGAATCCGGAGATAAAACAATTTGCGTTCTTCCGTAAGAATTTTGTGTGGATATATCAAAATTGACCGTCGGGGTTATACTCACCGCATCTGAAATCGTGCCTTCATCCACCAAATAGTTCATTGTGATTTCAATATTTTGATTAACGGGAACAAAATGCTGGTTGTTATACGGTTTTGTATCAATTACCCGCAGAGGAGGAGTAATTATTGAAAAGGATGTGTCTTGCTCAAGATACGCGCCGTCTGTTTCCTGCAAATCTTTGCTTATGTGAAAAGTAATTGTTGTGTCCGGAATCCAACAAAGAGAAGGAGATATTCTCATTCTTTCATAAATCACGTTTTCATAAGTGATTTCAATCGGAGGTTCAATTGTCAAATTTTCAATAAATGTTGTCGTGTTAACCTTGCTGTTGAAATAGAAGTACACGGGAGAATTTCCGCGGTCAAAAGAAGAAGAAGACAAAAAACCGGTCACTCTGAAAGGCTCTGTTTCAAATGTGCCGGTGTAAGTAAACTCCAAAGCTTTACCGGATATCGTTTGCGCCGTTGTGTCTATTGTAATGGTATATTGGGTTTCCAACTTAAAATCGCCTTTGAAATAAAAAGAATGCGAAACATTATTTGAACTTGACGGCGGATATGAAATAATGTTTAAATTTTCAATCGGCGGATTGATGGAGAAAGCCTGTTCCACCGATTCGATATCCATTTGTCTGTTGAATTTTAATTTGATATCTATTTTTTTATCATAGCCCCTTTTTACGTTCTTGGCGCCGTCAAAGGGATAAATATAAACCAAAGGAAGGGGGAGTTTATTTAATTCGATTACGCCAATATCATATCCTTCTCCGTCGGATACCTGAACTTTAAATATTTCCTGTGTTCCGTATTTCGGAGCTTTTGCTCTTAATGAATAAACGCCGGGTTTTACTTCGCCAAAATAAAAATATCCCTGAGCATCCGTTCCGACCTGGTCTATCAGAGTGCCTTGATACAACTCAACAGTCGCATTTATACCTAAGGGCAATATTTGTCCGGTAATGCTTCCCGGCTCTTTTTTGATGTAAACGTTAATATCTTTTTGGCAGGAAGATATCAGCATGATGACAAGCAAAGAATAAAATACGTTTTTCATCATATCTCCTTTCTTTGGTTTTAAGCCCACTACTAAAACTGTTTCTTAAGTGAATCGGGGTTAGCGGATCCACAATTGCGGTTATCGGGACGCAAACGCAATTCACGCTCAGCCCGGAACCGGTTTGCGTTTGGAATTGAACCGCGTATTACATACGCTTTAGGTAAAAAACAATTTCATTTATTCTGATTTTTTTTATTAAGAAAACGATCCCAAACTAAACCATGAAATAATATATAAAAAAAGTCATTGCCGTCCAAAATAAATCATATTAAGAACAAATTTTTTCTGATTAATTCGGATCAATACAAAAAATTGTCGTTAATCGGAACAGTTATCAATAGCTTAATCTGCGGGGAATAATAACCGCAAAGTACGCCAAGAAGTAGCCTAGCTCACAAGGAAAATTGAATTTAAAATTAAGATGCGTCTGTTCTAAAAAGATCTGTCATTGTCATTTCGATGAGCGCAGCGAAGAGAAATCTTTTATTTTTGTAGGAGTTACAAGATTTCTCACTTCGTTCGAAATGACAGAGCAAGGCTTTCAGATGGAACTAGAGAATTAAGATAAAAACAAATTCTCCTATTTTAAGCACAAAAAATCCAAAAGCAACTTAGTTTAATCAGCGACATCAGCGTAATCTGTGGTCATCTGTGGTCATATTTAATTACCTGCTTTTGATTTAAAGAGAACTTCGGGGTATTTCCGAGAAGGAGCGTTTAATAACGGAGCAGGAATGTTTTTTAAATGCTTATTGAAAAATGCAAGAATATACTCTCTTTGCAAGCGTATCGCCCGCAGACTTTCGGGCGTAGGTTCCGCTGACTGCCAGATGTTTGTAAACAGGGGTAAATCCGTAAAAGAGGCATGTTCAAATCCTTTAATCACCAGAGAATAACAGTCTGCTTGTGATTTTTGGAAAAACAGGTCGTTGGCGTTTGACGCATCGACATTGTTCCGTCCGTTTTCCCACATAAACATAAAGGGAACGTGCAGTTCTGTATCCAATAATCCGCCGAACTGAAAACCGTCCATGTTAATCCCTGCTTTGATTTTCGGCTCGGTTGACGCCATCTCGCCGGCGGTCGCCCCTCCCAGAGAGTGCCCGACGATCCCGATGTTTTCCAAATCGAGAATTCCTTTTAATACGGGATCATCGGCATTAATCCGCTCAAGTTTTGTCAGCACAAAGCGGTTATCGGCAGCCCAGATTTGCACGCTTTGTTGATGCAAGGGACTTTTTTCAAGCAATTGTCTGTAGCTGTTTTCCCTGTCCGCGGAATTTACAGCGCGAATAATCATGTCTTTTAATCTTTCCTGCTCGCTGCCGTCGGATTCGGCAAGTCTTGCCCGGTAGGCTTTGTTTTGCGGATCATATACTTTTACGCTGCCGTCCGGTTTGAGGAACAGGGCTGATTCGTAGGCATGCCCCACGCTTACGACCACATATCCGTGACTCGCCAATTCTTCGCATACCGTTTGATGAACCGTGGTAAATCCGCCGTAGCCGTGGTTGTATAAAATCACCGGATACGGTTGAGACGGTGCCTTTGCCGCCGCATTTGAAAATGAATTACTATTCACAAAAACATTAAAACTGTTGGCAAACAAAGACCAGCCTAAAAATTTTGCCGCGGCTTTGGTCATTTCCGGGTTTTGATAGGGACGCGGTTTCCGACCTTTCACCTTTTTTGCGGGATACCAGATCTGAAAAGCGACCTCACGGGCATCGTGCGGATCGGCGGTGAATATTTCCGCCCTTGCCGAATCCGTAAAAATGAAATCCCTGATACCGACCTTAAGTTCTCCGGTCGGTCGGGGCAAATCGGAAACCCTTGATTGCGGTTCGACCTTCTCGCCGTAAATCAGTCGCGACAGTTTCCAGCCCGCTTTCTTTCTGATAAACAGCCACTCGAACGGATCGCGGTCTTCCCGAACGTCTCCTTTGTTTTTCGGGGTCAGTTTATAGCTGTACACGCCCCTGATCCGGGCGGAATCTCCCTTAATTTCAGTGGCGTCGTTCTGATACGAAGAAGTCAGATCGTAACGATTAAATATGAACTTAAACAGCGAGCGAATAGCCTGACTCCCGACAATTGGCGGTCCCTCGGGATTTAAATAAACTGCGTCTTCGGTAAACAGATTTTCTAACAGGCTTAAATCGCCGTTGTTTTCTGCCTTGTGGAGGCGTTGTTGAACGGATTTAATATCGTCAATTTCTCCGGCGTAACCCGTATTCATTTGCAATATCACAATCAGGATGAAAATTAATGGGATAAATAGTTCATAACCCGAATTTCTTTCAAAATGGCAGCTTTGCGGCGTTTTGAGTAATCGTTCGTATTTAGCGGACAAACGCCGTTTTAGCAAAGTTTTTTATTGTGCGTCCGTTTTATCGCCTTCCGCGTTTTTACCGAAGCGTAAATTTTTGTACCCGAATTTCGATTGCAGCGTTGCGACTTTTCCGTTTTCATCGATTCCGAATTTTACACGAATATCGATTAAATTCAAAATTCGGGCTTTAAATGTATGTTCACCGACGGAATAAAATTCATTTTTGTCGCCGTTGCTGCCCGTCAATATCAGCGCGCCGCCGCCGGATTCGACGTCAACAAATTCGCTCCGGTTTTGCGAAAAATATCGACCGCAGTATTTGCTTAAATCCGCCGCTGGCAGCGGGATAGCCTCATCCCGGTTAAGCTTTCCCGATAAAGACGGAACGATGTAGTTGTTTAGTATGGCGATGAAGTTCAGATGCCCTAACGGGTTGTTAAAAACCTGCTGGGAAATCACAACAATCAGATTGTAATCAGGAAAAACGATGACTTTTTGTCCCCCGTGTCCGGAAGCGAAGAATGTGTACCAGGTTGTATCCTGACAGTAAAAATCCCCGCCCCACCACTGGTAGCCGTAATCCGGCTGATCCGTATTGTCAACGCGCATTTTCGTGGATTCGGTTACCCATTCTTCGGAAACAAGCTGCCTGCCGCGCCAGCGTCCTTTTTGCAGGAACAGGTAACCCAGTTTTGACTGATCAACGGGTTTTAAATGCAGTCCGCCGTCCGTATCGATCAGCCCGTTCGCAACCTCATCCCAGCGATATTCTTCAATCTCCAACGGTTCGAATAAATTTCTTTCGGCAAATTCAAGCGCGCTCATGCCCGTGTATTTTTCGATTAAATAAGAAACGGACAGCGACAGTCCGCCGTTGTAATAAAATTCTTCCCCGGGTCGGCGCACAAGTTTTCTCTCGAACAAAAATCGCATCGGGTCTCTGCTGCGGTTGATTTTGTTGCAATCGTTTCTGCGGTCTGTGTAAGGAAAGGTGTGCTCATCCCAATCAAAACCCGCCGTCATCGATAAAATGTGTTTTAATTTGAGCCCGCTTTTCAGGCTGTCTTTTTCGATAATATCCGCGTATTCCGGGAAAAGGACTTTTACGTCTCTGTTTAAAACTGTTTGCACGCTTCCCTTAAAGTAGCCCTTGTCAATGGCAATTCCCAACAAAACCGAGGCAAAACTTTTGGTTATCGATGCGCTGTAATGGAGATCGTTTCGTCGGTAACCGCCAAAATATTCCTCGACAATAAGTTTGTCGTCTTTTATGACAAGTAAGCCGTGAACGTTTTTGATTTTTTCTGTTTTAATATCGGAAATCAATTCCGCGAGTATTTCCGGGTTCATTCCGGTCTCGCCGGGCGGCGCGTTCCGCAGGAACGGTTTGTGGGAATCGGGTTTTTTCCCGCAGGAGACGGAAAACAAAACCGCGATAAAAACGATTGTCAAAATTTTAGTCATAACTCATCCTTTTACTGTTTTACTTTACTTATCCGAAATTATTTATGCTGTTGGTAAATTTTACTGACTATGCGCCAGCCGCTTTTAAAACGGTAGAGCGACAGATAATCGGTGTAAATGAGGCTGCCTGCCGTGAACAACTCGATTTTCGCCACGGCGGCATTGCCGGTTACATCCACAAAAACAAAGTTGACTACGGTTTTTTGCTTTGGTCCTTGCGGAAATTTTTTCTTTTTTCGAGAAACATTCTCAATCCAGTCGGATATGGAGTAACGCCGCAAAACGTCGTTTTTGCCGATAATCAGCAGGTTAAAGGTGGGATCGAATCCCTTCTTAGTCTGTTCCGGATCTCCCCAATTCATCAGTCCTTCTATGTATGCTTCGGTGATTAACTTTTTGATTTTAATCTGGTCTTTTGATTCCGCCGCAAAGGATGTCCCCAAAAGGACTAAAGTGAAAAGTAAAATAATCTTCAGATTTGTAATGTGCGTCTTCATGATATTATTTCCTGCATGTTTATTGAAACTGAATTATAAAAAAGGCAAACTGTAAGCCGTCGTACAAACCGTGTGAAATAATCAACGGAAGCAGTCTGCGGTATTTGTAAAAGTAAAAACTCATCACAACGCTTTTTAATCCGATCGAAATAATTCCGTACACGCCCTGATACAAGTGGGCAAAGCCGATCAACGCGGAGGCTAAAAATATTGCCGTGATCTGCCAGCCCTTGTTTTCCGATGTGTTCCAGAGACATTTTAATAAGAAGGTTCTTGAGAGTTCTTCAAATAAGGCGATCCCGATCCACAAAACCGGACCAAACCAGATAATCATTAGCAGGGGATTGTGCGCCAAATCTATCATTACATTGATCAGTTCGGTATTCGGAGGATTGTTTCGTGGAAGCCATTGCATTAAAGTGGCGCGTTCCAAAAAGAACATCGCAAAATAAACGGCTGTTAAAGCAAGTCCCGCCGCAATATCGCCAAACCAGGTTCCTTTACCCGAATTGAAAGTCGTTTTAAAGGAATCTTTAAGTAAAAACCTGTTCAATAACAGAATCAGGACAATCGTACTGCCGCCGAATAACAGAGGATAAACGGTCATATCGGTGGTAGTGAAATTTTCGGTTTGCGTCAGCCTGTACCAGATCATTATCAAGTTGATCGGCAATACGGCTATGCTGATGGCTAAAATATTCCTTACTGTTTTGTTTTTTAGTTCAAACATTGTTTTTGTCTTCCTTTTTTATTGAATTACTAATTGTCGCCAATTTTATATTTCTGAAATCAATTATTGCGGAAAGTATGTTTAATCATCAAACGCTCCGTCTTTGTTTCCGCTAAAGTTCATTATTTTAACGTTGACAAATTCTATCAATATTATGAACCGGAATCTTCCTTCCTTATAGGGAAGAAAGAAAAATATCGATTTTTTTGATTTCTAATTAGATGTTTAACGATTTTGGGAGAAAATAATAATTGAAGCGAAAGGGGAAGAATACTAATTCAACCAAAGACCGATCATATTAAGATATTGAAACAGAATACCTGCCAGCAGCAACGGGAACAGCCGCCGATATTTATAGTAGGCGATATTAAATAAGAGGGCGATACTAAAGCCGCCGATCATTCCCGTCCATCCGCGGTCTATGTTCAACAGGCAGAGCAGAATCGCGAAAAGCAGGATGACCAGCCAATTCCAAAAGGGATGATTTATTGAATCCCAGAAATTCTTCAGGAAAACCGTTCTCGATAGCTCGAGAAACAACTGTCCCAATATCGTGACCGGTCCCAGCCATACGATTGAATAAAAAGGATTTGCCGCAATGGTTCTGAGAGACCGGATTAGCTCGGATCTATCGGGTGCTGTTGAAGTAAACCAATGATAGTAAGTAAGCCGACCGGCGGTTTCGAGAAGATAAACGGAAACTATTAGCAGAAAACCCACGCTGATATCCAATAAAAGCGCGCCGGCGCCCGGACTCAAATCCCTTATTTTGCTTTTAAGGATATACTTGTGGATAGTCAGAAGCCAAAGAAGTCCGGCGGAGATGATCAGCAATTGCCAGCCGAGCAAATCGGACACGGAATAGTGAGTTTGCCCGTTGACTTTTTCTATGATTACGTAAAGATAAACCGGTAAGACGGCGAGAGAAACGAGAATCAGGCGTATTATTCCGGAAGCGTTTTTAGTTGTCATTGTTAAATCTTTTCTTGTATTGCGAAGGGGTGCATCCGGTTGCCTTTTTAAAAGCGGTGTTAAAAGCCGAGAGAGAGTTGTAACCCACTTCAAAGGCAATTTCCGAAATATTGTCTTTTCGAGCCGGATCGCTTAATAAAGACTTCGCCAAATTGATTCGGTGATGTGACAGGAATTCGAAGAACGATTTGTTGTAATTTACATTGATCACTTGCGAGAGAATGTTGGTCGAAACGCGCAATTGTTTGGCTAAAACAGCCAAAGAAATCATACTGTCTTTAAACATCTGTTCGCGGTTCATCAGGCGATCCAATTCCGTTTTCAGGCGAAGGTTTTCCTGCTTGGACAGTCCCGTCTTTTCGTATTTTTTTACCGGTTTAAAGTTTATGATTTCACCTTTGTTGATGATCAGAATGAGCGAAAAATAGACAATTCCCGAATAGATCAAGGCTGCGTTTAAATAATGAAAGTACCCGGTGGCGGCGTTGAGCATATAGGCAAACCAGATCAGCAGCAGAACCAGCGTAATATAATTCATTTGTTTTTCGATATAAGCGAATTCCGCTTTAAAGCGTTGAATTCTTTTAAGCGCGATTATGATGTAAATGATATATTGGAGCAGTATTGAATTGTACACAAAATTTCGCAGCGGGAAGGCGAGCTCCGCATACGAAAAGATATTAAAAATAATGATAAACAAAGCAGCAGGAATAAAATGCAGCAGTTCGATTTTTTTGAAACGGTAGTTTTTATCCGCCACGGATTTTGTGAACAGCCACATTAAAGGACCCGCCAGTAAAAAACCGGCAAGACCGACCACCAGAATCAGATCATAAACGGAATTGCCGAAGACAAAAAACAGAATGGATTTGCTGATCCTTACGGTGAGAGATAAAATAAGGAAGGCGAATAATCTGTTCCGGATTTTTATTCCTTTTTTTGTGGTAAAGAAATATACAATCAGAACCAGGCTGTTTAAAACTCCGATCAGACTGAAAATGATTAGTAAATTTTCCATCAACGCTTTCTGCTTAAAATCAATTAAATAAATCTCTTTAATATAAAAAAAATGTTTTACCAAATACAAATGACCCAAGAATTAATACGCGTCGGCTCAATTCAACCTTGGAGAAATAAAATATTCCCGGCGTAAAAACCCGCTAAAGGGGCGGAAAAAGGAACGCGACGGATTCGCCGGTGTTTCTTCAAGCGCCGATTGGGAAAGTTCAGTTTAATTTTGTTTTTTCGGTATTCCGAACCACCTTGCGGTTCTCGATTTAAATAATCGGTATTCTTCCCCGTACAAACTTTCAAGATAAGGCTCAGCCAGCAGGATAGTATAAAAATAAATCACAACGGCAAACACTCCCGTAAGCGCAAACGCAAATGCCGATCGTCCGGCAAGCGATATTCCCAAAAGCATCAAAAACCAGCCTACAAACTGCGGATTCCTGCTCCATCGGTACACGCCTGTGGTTACGAGCTTCGAGATATCTTGTCCCGTTGATCTGCGTAACGAACCAAACTCAATCATTCCCATTGGCAGGATAATTACTCCGATTCCGAACAGAATCAAACCTCCCGCCAGAGAAAATGTTTTGTCAATCGGTATCGACCACACGCCATAGAATGAAGACAATATCAACGGTATGTGATGGAACGCCCACATTGCAAACCACGCGGACAGCAGTTTGGCGGAGTATGTCCCTTTTCTTTTGTATGTCTTCTTTATTTCAGAAAAAACATATATGCCCAATATTGCCGAGATGCCTATTGAGATGCCCAGACTGACGTAAATCCGCATCATTTCTTATCTCCTTTTGAGTTTTTGTCCGATGTCATTGAACTACACTTAGTAGCCGATAAAAACGTGACACTCTAAAATATATCTTCTTTTTTTAAAATAAAAAAATTACTCACGAAAGGCTGACTGCCGGTAAACAAAACAGGCGGTGATCTTTTATTTGGGGTCGTATCCAATCTAAATGAAACAGGCTCGGGATTATTTCAATATTCTTAACAATGACGCAGTTTTAGCTTCGGCATTGACTGAATTATCGTTCCCTTCGGACAGGGTTCTTTAAAGGTACTAACCACATCAAACCGATTAAAATAATTTCGGATAAAGATACAATGTCAGGAGCAGTGTAAAGATAAAAAAAGATAAAGAATAAACGTGAAAGATGATATATTTTGATTTGTTATTTATGAAACGAAGGGCAATTAAATTGGCAAACGAGCTGATTAACAATCCGTTTCCGCCGATATTTACGCCATAGGAGATGATCTTAAAATCAGAAGAATAATGCGACAACAAGATAGTTGCCGGAACGTTGCTAATAACCTGCGACAATAAGGATCCTGAAAGAAGAAGGGTTCGTCCGTCATTAAAATCCAGATGAGTTAGTACATGTCGGATTTCTTTTAACTGGCAGAGAAGTCGAATATCGATGAAAATGAAAATAAACAATAAAATTAGTCCCCAATCGGTTTCCGCAATAATTTTTTTGTTGGAAAATAGAAACGAAAGAATAACGACCAGTAAAAAGTAGCGCTCAAAGTTTAGTTCAACCGAAAAAATAAAGAGGATTAATAAAAAAGCTGACAGAAAAAACAATTTACGGTTTACCGGCGGATGCTGAGCATGATTGAGCTTTATTTTTTTAGCCGGAAAGACGAAAAAAACAAAGATAAACAGCAAGACCGACATGATCAAAACCAACGGGATCATCTCTTTGATAAAGTTCAGAAATGAAATTCCCCATTGATGCCACAGAAAAATATTTTGCGGATTGCCGATAGCCGTTAACGAAGAACCGACATTAACGGCAATAGCTTCGAATACAACCGTTTTACTATAATCGTTATCCGAAATTTCCTGCAGACTTAAGGTCAACGGAACGATGATGAATAAGGCGATATCGTTGGTTAAAAAGAAGGATAATATCAGCGAAATAAAAATCAGGAATAAGGCTAAAAAACGCTCATTGTCAATTCGTCGGGAAATGCGGTAAGCTAAAAGGTAAAACAAACCGCTTTCCTTTATACCCATGGTAATTAAAAGCAAACCGCTCAGTGTGATAATGGTATTCCAGTCAACAAATGTGGGTAAGCGTCTCGGGGGCTGTCGGAGAATAAGCGACAGCCCGACGGACGCCGTAACAAAGGCGGTTAATAAATAATTTTTTTTAGCAAACAGAAATGCGGAAAAAAAAACTTATTGCCCATAAAATGTCATTTCCTGATTTGCGGCGAAATCCTGTACAACGTGAATACCGTCGTAATACACTTTTATATGCGCCACGATGATGTTATTCAATGCAACCGGGAATGACCAGCAAGCTTCCGGCTCCGTAAATTCCGCTGCGGGCAGAATTTTCAAATTACCGATCACAGAGGATAAAGCTGATTTTATTGATTGAATCTGGATATTGCTCCGGTAGGTATGTGGATTGATTCCAAGCGGCAACACGCTTCCGTCCACGGGATTAAAGCGCAAAATTGCCACAACAACGCCCTGATACAATAATCCTCCCTTTATTTCCGACTCGCCGGCAGGAGCGCGCATAACCCACACTTTGCCGGGGACTATCATCTTGTTAAGCTTTTGAGCTGTGGCAACGGCTTGCGGTAAATTTGCCAATAATGTTTTCATCGGGAGGGTCTGTACCACGGGAATTCCGGGAACCGGCACAGGGGGGATTCCCGGCGGTCCCGGTTGAATCCCGGGCGCCGGAGGGGGAATAGCCGGAGCAGGGTATTGTTGCATTAACAACGGAGGGGCGCCGTTTTGTTGCAGCGTAGCGTTCTGGGCATAAACAAAAGCTAACGTCGCTATCAGGGCAACGGAAGCAAAAAATAGTTTTTTCATAACGATCTCCTTAATCTGAATGTTTCATTCTCTTTTTTTATTTGCCTTTTTCTCCAATTTTTCGATTTTACTTTCCAAAACTTTCAGACGTTGATTGATTGCATTCAACATGTCCGTCAGGTAATGGGGTTTTGGAGGAGCTTGGGATGCATATTTCTTCCACAGGAAAATCCAAATCAAAAAAACAGTACCGATAATCAACCAATCAAACCCCGGAAATATCGGCGGCGGGGGCGGACCCGGCGCACATCCTGTAAACACAACGGCAATGCCGGGTAAATAAATCAATTTTGTTTTTTTCTTTAATCTTGTTTTCACTGAAAATTCTCTTGTTTTTTCAGTAAAAATATATTTGAAAGATATTAAGAAGTCTCAAAGAAATAATTAAGAAAAGATTAAGATTTTAGCGGGTTAAATTACAGTGGTAAAGTAAAAAATACCGTTGTGCCGTTACCGGGAGTGCTTTCGATTCGGATAGTGCCTCCCTGGGCTTCAACCATGGATTTGGTCAAAGCGAGTCCCAGCCCGGCGCCTTTTTCGCCTGTTACATTTTCATTTTTTCCGCGGTAAAAAGGCTCGAATACATGAGCCAACGTCTTATTGTCCATGCCTTTTCCCCTGTCGGAAATCCAGATTTCAACATAATCGGCTATCAACTTCCAGCCTAAAATTACCGGAGTTCCGGCGGGAGAGTAGCGTACGGCATTAGAGAGAAGGTTAAACAGTATCTGCTCCAGCAAATCGGGATCAGCCATGAGCGTGAGGAGGGGACCTTCCTGAATGACTATCTGTCTGCCTTGTGCCAGAAGTTTTCCCCGTTGTTCAAAGTCTTTAATAAATTCGTTTAAGACAATACGGCGTTTTCCCACATTGGAAGAATTTTCCAGTCGCGACAGCCCTAATAATTGATCGCAGACCCGAATTAAACGCTTGACTTCTTTGTACATTCCTTTGGAAAGTCGGTTCGTCGCTTCGGGATCGTCCTGCGCGCCGCGCAGTAAAACTTCTAACGAACCTCTTAAACCAGTCAGCGGAGTCAGAAGTTCGTGCGCAGCATTCGCGACAAATCGTTTCTGGGAATTAAACATGTTTTCCAGTTTATCTATCATCAGGTTGAACGATTCAGCCAGTTTTCCGATTTCGTCTTTGCGATTTTTTACCTTGGTTCTTTTGGCAAAGTCGCCTTTTGCAATTTCCCGGCATGTAGCCGATAAATTTTGTAAATCTTTTAAACTTAATCCGATTAACCAGTAGCCGAAAGCAATACCTAACATCAATATAATCGCCACTGCCGTAATTTGCATGGAACCGTGACGGAAGAGAATTTCGTTAATGTCCGCAAGGGATGTACTTACCTGTATGACGCCGAAGATGTGCCGGCTACCCGGTTGCGGACGGAGAGGGATCAGGAAAACTAACACCGGCTTTCCGTTTACTTCGCTCCAGTAAGTAATCTCGTTCATACCCGATAAGGCTTTGCGAAAGTATCGGGTATCGGGAGCCGGAGCCACAGGTTCTTCGGGTAAACGTCTGCCGTTGGCAATTACTTCTCCCTGCCGATTTAAAACAATTGCTACCGCATCACGGGATGTCAGATCACGGGACAACACAAGGGCGCTCTGGTGAGTAAAATTCATTTGAACGGAGTCGGGGTTTGTTAATCCCTGATCAACAAGCCAATGGTCGATAATCGGTTTGGCTCTCGCACGTAAATGGCTGGTTTTACTGTTAATGAAAAGTTGCCATATATTCCAATATGAATAATAACTTACCAGGACAACGGAAGAAATCAATAAAACGGCATAAAGTAAGCCAAGCCTTGCTCTCAAAGAGAATTTTTCCAGAATTTTATTCATTATTCCTCTGTATAAAAAGCATAGCCGACACCGTAAATTGTGCGTATCAAACGATGGGATGTGTCGTCTAATTTATTACGCAAATGGTTGACATGGACGTCAATAATGTTAGTTCCGCCGTCATACTCATAACCGAGCACACGATTCAAAAGCGTTTCTCTGGTAAAAACCCGGCGCGGATAGCGCATAAAAAGTTCCAACAAGGAAAATTCTGTCGGAGTAAGATCGATTAACTGTCCTTCCCGGCGTACTTCCCGCGTTTCCGTATTAAGAAGAATGCTTCCGGCTTGTATTTTTTTATTTTCACGGATTTTCCCGATGCGACGCAACAAAGCCCTGATCCGGGCGAGGAGTTCATCAAAACTGAAGGGTTTGGTCAGATAGTCGTCCGCGCCGCTGTCCAGACCTTTTACGCGGTCGGATACCTCTTTTTTTACGGTCAGCATCAGAATGGGAATGTTTAATCCGCGATTCCTGATTCGACGACAGACATCAAACCCGTCAATATCCGGGAGCATAATATCTAAAATGACCAGATTAAAAGTATCCTGTCGCAGCATGTCCAAACCGTCTTTTCCGCTATTACTCACCGATACTTTGTAACCTTCGTATTTCAGACCGGTTTGTAAAAACTCGGTGATTACCGGATCGTCTTCGATGATTAGGATATTTGCTTTATTATTCATTACCAACATTTTAAATAGTAAAACAAAACATAATGAACATTAAAATGATAACGGCTGAACTCTCCCGATGAAAGCCTGGCGGAAGTTGTTGTAAAAACCGCACAACTTCACCGTATTTAGAAAACCGCAAAAAACTGAGCCGGTTTTTCGATCCTTGAGATCATTCCCGTGGCTAAAAAACTTACAACGCATATTCAATTCAAGTAACCATAAAACTGCGGGACTCTATGCTTTTTCCGTCAAACAACATAAATATTACTGCGGAATCAATCTTTATGCAAAAAATTTGTCTGTGCGCATTAGGGGTCAAGATGCCGCCATTCCCGCTGCAAGAACATACTCAATATCACCGATGTTCGTCGGTAAGTGAAATAAACGCAACCGGCGACAAAAATCAGGTCATCGATACATTATTTCATATTAAGATGTTGTACCGGAGGAGTAATACCGACGAATATTATCAGTGCAACAGAGATGCTGACAATAATCAAAAAACTCCAAACAACAACTTTATGTGTTGTGGAATTTTCACCGGCTTTTGAGTCAAAATAGGGCAAGAGTATCAAAGCAATGACTACAATGATAGGCACAATTATTAACGCAATCAGTCCGAACTTATCTTCCAGCGCATAAAGAGGTAAAAATATCCAGGGCGGTTTTGTCATTTCAACGCCTGAATAAGGACCGGGATATAGGACGGCTGGGAATTTAGCCGATAAAAATACAACGAGCGCGTAAATCGGTATGCTAAAAATCAGAACTTTTTTCAAATGTTTAAAAAACGTTGTCGAGTTTGACGAATCGGCGTTAGGTAAGGGCGATAGTCCGTTTAGTTTTACCAGCGCAAGATGCGGTATAAGAAAGACAAAGAGCAGCAAAGGGAGTATCAGTGAATGGGTGACGAACATTCGCATTACAGCCGCCGTTCCTTTTAAAAAGGAAGCAATATACGCTCCCAACGGCATTAACTCTGTTGCTTCGAGCATGTGCTGGTAAGCCTCGTAACCTTCCTGATCCCATTTGATAACCGTACCCGAAAAAAAGAAAACAAAGGTAATTAATAAAAGTCCTATTCCAAAGAACCAGTTAAGTTTTCTCTTACCTTGATAAGAGCCCGTAAATATTATTCTGCTTAAATGTAAAATTATTAAGAAAATAATAGCTTCTGCGGTCCATCTGTGAAAAGATCGCAGCAGTAATCCCACAGAATTTTCATTGAGATTCATTATGCTTATTCTTGCGCCGGCAACCGAGGGAGTATAAAAGAGCGCCATAATTACACCGGTAATTACCAATAAACCAAACCCGACAAGAATAATTCCTCCAAGACAATACCCGAACTCCAGCGCATGTTTTGGCACCGGATAGTCCAGGTCTTTCAACTTCCAGCCATTTTTTTGATTGGATTTTTCGCTGTTCATCACTCATCCCCCTTATTACGTCTTCGCAGATATACGAACGCTAATCCCCCGATTGCTAACGCCAAGGCTACGGCTTTGGTAACAACGAAGGCGGAAGAGCTTTTGACTTCTTCACGGATTTTTTCGAAATCCCGTTGCGTTTCAATTTGTTCAATCTCTTTTTGGTTAGTATTGACGGTGTCGGAACCGGTGGCAATAATAGAGGAGTCGGTAACTTTCTGTGGTTTTTTACTATGATTTTCATGGGAATAGCCTATTACCGAGGACAGCAAAACCGCAGCGAGGATTACGGTAAAGTTATATTTCCTCACAGAACACCTCCTAAACTTGGGCATTGTTTTATTCGTTTAATATTCTTCTTATATGTATCTATCCCATATTGGTTCAATTCAACGAAGATATTGCTCAGATAATGTCAGCAATTACAACACAGAGCGAGAAGATCGTGACGCGTGATGAATAACAAAGTAACCGGTGACGAGCAACCTTTTTTATGCACTTTATTTCTTCCTTCCTAATATTCTTCTTAGTAAAAGAACCCATAAATTCCATTCCGTTTTCTTTTTTTTCGTCAGAAAATTATTTTCCGCTTTATCCATGCAGTCTTCGAGCAAGGCGTTATGAAGCCACTTAACGGCGATATACCAGGTCAATATCCCTTTTCCCGATACAGTCATATCTATCGTATGTTTTAATTCGGTTTTGCCTTTTTCGATTTCCGTAATTTCAAATTTGTGAATTCCCGCGAATCCCTCGGGCTTGATGAAATTAAATTCGATTAAACTTCCGGGATCATATTTTTTAACCGAATATTTGATAGGTCGGTGTCCGCCTGTCGCGCCCTCGGTTAATCCCTTTTTAAAAATCATGGGAGTCCATTTTTCATTAGGCCATAACCGATCGTCTTTTGAGGACAAACTATCGAGAATTTTCGCTATTTTTTCTTTTGGCTGCCGAATGGTTCTTTTATGGATATTAATAATTTTCATCGTATTCTCTTTTTACGCTTTAATATGTAACAATATTCCGCAGGCTCATTTACAACAAGATATAATTTTGATTTCTGAAATCAAAATTAATTATTTTTATTATTTTGCGATTCTGTGCAAGGGATTAAAAAACATTCCGGAATGCGGATTAGTTTAAGTGTTTTGAAGCGAATAGGACGTTTTTAGGGCTGAATTCATCGGGATGATTCGGACGTTTTTTCACAACAGCCGGATATTTGCTTATCCTGCCGGTATGCGGTATTGATAATAAGGCGTTGCATACCAAAGCCTGATTAGCTTTGTCGGAGAAGTTTTTAAGAAATACTCTTTCGGCAAAATTTAGCATGTGCGCCCTGACGGATCGATCGGCTTGCGAGACGATTATTCCTATCATCTCTTCCGCAAAGCTTTCCGGAAATTCTGTCTCCGGATTATCAGCATTCACTTTATCCGTCAGGTCGATAATGATATCCTTTTTCGCCGGGTCTTCTTTTGATGATCGAAGCAATTTGAGCATCAAAAGAATCTGTTCCTGAATAGTCATTTTATTCCTTCCCTGGAATTGGCACAGCAATTTTGTTTACAAAAAAACCATCAGGGCTATTTTTACGCCTTTCGCCTCGGGCTTCCATTTAAATTTCTTTCGTTTCAGTTCCGGGTTCAGGGCGCGGTCAAAGGGCGTAAGGTCTATTTGCTTCAATCCCATTAAGTAGAAGGGTTGAATCAGCAGAAACAATTCATCGTACTTAGTCGGAATGCGAATTTGAACGGACATATTCAGGAAGGTCATCCAGCGATTGACTCCCTCCGACAGGGCATTGTCAAATTTTCCGGTTCTGCTGCTTAATTTTAACGATCTGTCTCCTTGATAGGTGGATAATTGAAGTTGACCGAATTCCAATGAGACGCCCGGACTTATCAGCCTTTTCAGCAGGTTCAACCCGACGCCAAAGTATATCGCCTGCAAGTTAAAGCGTACAAATTGCGCCTGATCCGCGTTGACCCGGCTGTCTGTATTATACGCGTCAAAATAAAAACGGCGGAGCGTCCATCCCCATTCATAGCGGAGAAGTCCCTCTTCAACTCCCATGCTCAGGTCCAAAAATTGGACATTGAGTTTAGCGCGGCTTTTCAGAAAAGGGTGTTTCATCCAGGGACGCTGCTCGTTAAAACGATCATAAATATCGGATAACCGCGAGTCCGTGAAATATCCGACGTAAATGCCCGGATATGAAAAATAGACGTTTGCGGACATAGCGGAACCGCTTAATAATAAAATAATGAGAAATCGTTTCATACAAATCCTTTCGTTAAATTTATTTTCTGGTCCACGATTGATGTTCAAATTCCAATGAGCTGGAGCCGGGAGGCTGGTACAGCACGCGAAATTTTTTACCCTTCCAATATCTAACGGTGTATTTTTCGATGCGGGTTGGCGAACCGCCGGTTGGGAAGTATAATTCCAACCGCTGTTTGTATTTTCCGTACTGATCCACACCCCATTCAAACGATTCGCTGCCGCCGTTTTCCAGCTTCCGCGATCCGCTGCGGAAATTCCCTTTTCCTTTATCGTCATTAAATTTATATTCCATGGATTTAAAGTAGATGGTGTCAACCGCTACCGTATCGATGATTTTGCGCGCCTTTACCACATATTTATATTTGATGGTCAAATCGTGTTTCCATTTTCGGGAGCCGTTGGTAAGATGTTCGGTGATTTTTTCGGCGTCGGGTTTATCCAAAAGGGCGTTTAACGCTAATAATCCGCAGCTATTAACGATAACCGCCAGTCCTATTATCAGCAAAATTCTTTTCATTTGTATCCTCCTGTTCTTAATTTTCCTGTAAAAGCATTTCTTTGGCATTGGCAAAAAACTGCACACGCCACAACTGATCGGAATTCGGATTATATACCAGCAACATTCCGCGGTTATTAAAAATTAGTATCTTCATTCCCGCTTGCAAGGCTGTATTGTCAGGTTCTCCGAATTTTTTTCTGGCTTCGGACTCTGTCATATCCCACTTTATACCAAACGGGAGTTGGTGTGGATATCCTTTGGTTTGCTGTGTTTGGGGAAAAAATGTCAGTGCGGTTACCACGTCGCCGGGATTGTTGAGAATAATGCCAAATCCCCCGGAAAGATATAAAAGATTCTCGTTCTCGGCGCCTTTATCCCCGATCATTTGCGGATCGCCCAATCTGGAGGTCACATCATATCTTGAGCGTCCGATAAGATTCGTCAGATTACGAACGGAATATTTTTCCCGATTCGCTTTTTCCTCCGCTGCAAGCAGAGCCTGCGCGCCCTCTTTGCCCGAAACCGTCAATTCAATCAGATTGTTCTCATCCAGCCGGTCTAACTGATTGTACAGGTATTTGTAAACCACTTCATTGTTGAAATTGCCGATTTCTTTATAACCGTTCACGCCTTGCGTTCCGGTAAATGTTTTCAATACAACTCCTTCGCCAAGTATTCGCTCCGCTCCGTTTTTGTGACTTCCCATGGAAACTTTGCCAAAAAGATAATTTCCATAATTTCCGTCGAATTTAATTTCTTCAACCTGACCGGCTTTCAGTTTTAAGGAAAAACCCGGATAGGTAAAATAATTTCCGGCTAACCAGTTCCAGGTGATTTTTTCAGGCGCTCCTAAGGCAACGATTGCGTCGGAACTCTTTTTTCCGAACAAATTGAGTATGGTTTCGGTGTTTACGCTTTTGGCTTTGGCAGGAATATTTTCTTTGTATTTGATTGAAGGAAAAGCAAAAATGATTTTGTCAATCTGCTGCTTTTTCATGGTTCCGCTGTAATTCAATACGATGTCTTTTTTGCCGTTGAAGATGATGGTAGCCGGATAACCGCTTATCTCGAAGGCGCGAAGCAAATCCGATCCGCTAAAACCGAAATACACCGGCGAAGGTACTTTTTTGTTGAGCCAATCCCAGTCGTTCAAAAGTTTGCGGCTGCGGATTTCCGTCGGTTTAAGCTGCGAAAAAAAGAAGGTGCGCACTCCGTACTGCTCGCGATATATTTTCAGCCAATTATCTTTGAATTCATCGAGGTAGCTCTCCGAATACGCGTCTCCCGGTTTGACGAATATCCACATCATTGGGCTGTCGTCCTGAACCAGGTCTCCCACGTTCAGCTCGGCGCCGTCGGGAGTGATAATCCGCATCTGCGAAATATTCTGAACCGGCTGGGCAAAAACGAAATCATTCCCCCGAATTAAAATAAGCATCAGCATTAACGCCCACAGAGCGGACGATTTTAAGGCTAATCTTCTTTTCCGGAGGATTGTCCGGATTTTGCCGTTATTGTTTTTCATATTTCTATCCATTTTACTGTCTCCTGTTTTTACTATTATCCGCGTTTTGATTTTTGCTCTTATGTTCACTATTCACGGAAATAAACGCCTAAGGCAATCCCGATCTGCGTGGTGCTGAAACCGGGAACGGTGATGTTTTCTTTCAGATTGGCTTGTTCAACTACGGCGTCCAGAGCAAAAAAATGGCGGTATTTCACGAAAGCGTCGGCGAACAAACCTAATCTTCCGCCAAAGATATAGCGCGCGGTGGGATAAATTTCGTATCCCCAGGTGTTGCTTTGGAACTCCCGTACGCCGTTGTCTTTCAATCCCCAAATTAAATTAACGCGGGAAAGGAGGAAGAAATTGTCGTTAACGTAAAATTGATAGGCGGGTCCCAGGGTAAAGAAAATTTTGTTTGTTAAATAGCGGAAGTTCTGGCTGTTTGATAATTGACGGATTTTGTTGTACTCATCATCGTCATTGCCGCCCACGCCGTTGAATCCGAAGTGAAAGCCGTATTTCCTGCTTCCGTCGCCGAACAGCAGATCGAGCGTGCCGTAAGTGAAATCGGTTCCCGTGGAATACAGTTTGGGTTCGGAGGAGATTTTATGCTTGCCCAGATTCTTTTCCATATCCCGCCAAACCCCGGTGCCCGGAAATGAAGTCATATCAAAATTACGGCTCAATGCTCCCGTCATTGCGGCAATCAATGTTCCGATCAAGTCAAAATCCATTCCAAAGTAACCGCCTTTATACGTCCGCATATATTTGAATGAAAGCGAGCCGTGGGTAAAGGAATCTTTGTAATAATTCAGTTTGTAGGTCTTTCCGGAAACATTTTTGTAACCGTAAGCCGCTCCGCTGCTGACCTTTCCCATGGCATATCCGGCTAAGTAATAGCTTCCGCCGGAAAACTGGGCAAAAAGCGAGTTACTGACCAAGAAAGTGAGCGCAATGCTCGCTAACACTATTTTTGAAAAACAGCGGGAATATCTCGGATGAATATCGGTGCGTAACTTCATTTTATTTTCCTCCTTATTAAAGGGTTTGATTTTTGTGAAAAGGGAACAGCGCTCCCTTGACAATACCGTGTATTTTAAAAATTGGGTATTGCGTTAAAAAAAATTACAGCATATCTACGGCAGGTTATTCAGATTAATCTTTGCCGGCGTGCTTTGGCTACCGCTTGCATTTTATTTTGTACTTGCAGTTTTTGATAGATATTGGCAATGTGTTTGCGGACGGTTGCCGGGGCGATAATAAGAGCTTCGGCAATTTGTCTGTAATTCATTCCATTGCAAATATGTTCTAATATTTCCGTTTCCCGACGGGTTAAGGCGTTTTTTTCGGCGCTGCCTTCCGGCGCGGGAACATCGGCTGAGCGAAGCATTTTAAGCGCCTTAAAAGCCACCGGGGGAGACATGGGCGCGCCGCCCTCCGCGGTTAACAGAATGCCCTCGTAAAGCTTTTCGGTGGTAATATCCTTTAGCAGATAACCTGAAGCGCCCGCCTGAATGGATTGCAGAATTTTATCGTCGTCGTCAAAAACCGTGAGCATAATGACTTTTAATTTGGGAAAGCGTTGTTTAATGAGTGCGGTGGCTTCGATGCCGTCCAGCTTCGGCATTTCGATGTCCATTAATATCACGTCAATCTCGGGTTCTCTTTCCAGCCGCTTCAGCAGGGCTTCGCCGTTCGGTTCGTGAAAGCAAAAAACAATTTTTGATCCGCAGGAATTAAGTTTTTCGATTATTCCCTGCGCCAGGCGCCGATTGTCTTCGGCTAATGCTATTTTTATTTTATCTGTTATCATGGTTATATATAATCATTTCTGCGGCGTGACACAATACTGCAAATGTATTATTTTGCAGGCACGGTAAAGGTTAGGCGGGTTCCGGCTGCGGAAGAAACAAAGGTAAATTTTCCTTCAAGCGCTTCGCAGCGGTTTTTCATGTTTTCCAAACCGTTGCCGTAAGTTATTGTTTGCGGATCAAAGCCGTTGCCGTCGTCGTGAACGGTAACGCAAACTTCGCTTTCCGTCCGGGAAAAGGTTACCGTTACGCGGCTTGCCCTGGCGTGTTTAACGGCGTTCTGGAGCGCTTCCTGAATCATTCGGTAGAGGTTTAACATGGCGGCGGATGAAAGTTTCGCCGGCATTTCCATGAGATTGTGCACCACAATTTCCGGTTTATCGAAGGCGTCGTTGAGCTTCCGTTTTAATTCCTGAACTTTCATCACCAAAAGGGAAGTATCGCCGTCGTCATGTTTAAGCGCCCAGATGGTGTCTCGTAAATCGGTGAGGGTTTCCCTTCCGAAGGCGCCGACGCCGGATAATTTTTGATTGAGCAAATCGGCGTCGGAAACATTGTTTAAATTATCCAGAGCGTTGATGATAAAGGTGAGGTTGGAGCCGATGTTGTCGTGCAGGTCTCTGGAAATCCTTAATTTTTCCGCGGTTAATTTTTGCTCTAATTCCGATTGTTTTAGTTGATTTTGCCACTGCACCTCTTTGAGAATGTGGTGCTGTTTCTGGCGGTAATTTCTGTAGATGAAGAAAAAGATGATGCTGAGCAGGACAATGGATATGAGGGCGGCAAAAAGCTGCAACGATTTGTTCCGCAGGTCAAGCGCTTTTTCCGTGAGTTGTCGGTCTTTCTTTTCGCTTTCATAGGCAATTTGCAGTTCGGCAATTTTGTTGTTTATGTCGGAATTGTTTACGCTGTCTTTATAGGCGACGTACCGGCGGTAATTTGTCAGCGCTCTGGCGTCGTCTCCTCTCAATTCGTACAATTCGGTTAATTGCTGATAGGCATACTGCACAAGATATTTATATTGCAGGGGTTTGCCTTTTTCGACGGCTTGCCGGTAGTAGCGAACCGCGGTTTGGTAGTCGCGCATGGTGCGGTAAATGCCTCCGTAGTGCACCAGATTTTCCGCCCTGCCAAATTCGCCTTCTTCTTTACTGCGGATGGCGTCCGATTCCGCCATGAGGGCAAGCGCTTTTTGATACCGTCCCCGCAATGCCAGCATTTCCGCTAATTTGTTCAGACTATAGGGAATGCCCACGCTGTCTTTAAGCTGACGTTTTAACCGCAGCGCCTTCGAAAAAAAGTAAAACGCGCTGTCGCTCTTTCCCTCCATGCGCTTCAAAACGCCATAGTTGTCGTAAAGGGTGGTTAAGTTTTGGGAAAGATTGTGATCCTCGGCGATGGCTATTCCCTGGCGCATGTAATTGTTGGCGGATTTGAGATCGCGGCGCTTGATGCCAAAACCGTAGCCGCCGTACACCATGCTTAATTCTTCAAATTCATTCAATTCTTCGAAAATACGGGCAGCCTTCAACAGCACCTCGTTGGCTTTGTCGTGTTTGCCGCTCAAGCCGTAAGCCAAGGACAATTTATCCAGCGCCACCGCTTCGCCGTAAAGATAGCGCGCATCCCGCGCCCGCGCCACATTCTTTTCAAAAATAACAACGCTCTCGTTTAGATGGGAAACGATGTATTCATAGGGTATGGCGTTAACGGAATCGATTTGGGAAACGGCGGGTCGGGCTGTCGTCGGGCGGTTCGGAAAAATCAAGCTGAAAAAAGCAATGAATAGAAGAAATTTCACGAAAGATCGGGAGTTTGGTCTGCATTCAATAATTATATATTGAAATACGTTATGAGAGAAATTTACGACTTTTGTATTCATCCGAAAACCACTTATTGATGATGTTAAACAAGCCGGTTATTAAAGCAGGAAGAATTTGTAATATGCGGAACGGCTTGCGGTTTACTAACCCGTACCTTCGTAAAAGGTTAAAAAGATTGAGATTATTCCTGCTCTTAAAAATTATGGCGCATATTTAGTTGAGGCGACCATAAAACAGGGGGCTCAATGCGCTTTGGGTTAAACTTAATCAATATTAGTGCGGAATCGATCGGCATGCAAAAAATTTATTTCTGCTGTGCGGCAATAAAAGATTGTCTGAAAGGCGCTTCAATTGAGACATACTCAATACGATCAAATAAAATATCTCTTTGAACCGCCTGGTAAAAAAGCACTTTTCTCTTGTCGGATATCCCTGCAGAGAGGCGGTTATAGATGTCTGAAGCGGTTTTGCAAATATCTGTGTTACTGAAAGCTGGTTTTGTTTTACGAACTAACAATGCAGTTAAAATTAGCGTTTTAAAAGAGGCAGCGTAAGAGGAGGAATATTCATTCGTGAAGTAACAGAGTTTACAAGTTCTCTGAAAAACGGCCATACATTTAAAGGTAAGCTTATATCTTTATAGATATTAAAGAAATCATCCGTAATTTCAAAGCCTGACTCGAAAACCAAGATAAAAGTAGCTTCAATTTTAATGACAATTTTTTTATCGTTATTTTTTGCCTTTAATATATACTTATTGGTAACTATGAATTTATCATCGTCATATTCATATTGGGCATCGTCTTTGATATCAATTTTCATACCTTCGGATAAAAGCTCGTGTTTAATTGACGCCTTAAGGTCAATAAGCAAAATATTCTTAAGCTCGATCCCGTTTAAAATTTTTCTATATTCTTCGGGAGATAATTTTTCCATGACAAAATCCTATGCCGACTTGTTATATTCAGACAGGTTCATTTTAGAATAAGCGAATGTGCTTTCGCTTTTTTCTACCTTATAATCAATTTTACGAAGCCAGGTAAATATATTTTTTATCTCTGACCTCACTTCTTCCAGATCATCCTGAATTCCCTTTAAAAATGATTTACGGGTTAATAAATATATACAATATTGATTGAGTGTTGTGGAGTTTCTTTTAGCCTCTATTGCCAAAAAGCGGTGTAATTCTTTAGGCACTCTCAATAAAAATTTTCCGCTGTATTCCTTTTCTTCCTCAGATTGAGGCTCGGGAATCGGAATACCTTTTTCCAGATATTCTTTAAAAAGATATTCTTTGATTTCGTTCAGGCTCTTAATAGCCTCCTCGATTGTGTCGCCATCTCCCACAAAGGCATATTTCCCAAGCTGTGGGATAGTAGCCATAAAGCCGCCGCCTTCTTCTTCTTTGATCTTTTGAATTTCAATGGGATAATCTATATTAAGATAATATTTTAGATTCTTTTTCATATTTAGTATTCCTCTGTAACTATTTTAATTGCGATTAAAATTTTTTTAAGATAAACTCCTTTGACGGTTCTGCCATGTTTTGACGGAATCGTAAATTCACCCATACTGCCAAAATTTGGTTGATCAATCAGCTTTAAATGGCGCACAACTATATGAGAACCTCTTTTCAGATCCAACTCAAAACCAAACCGCTCTAAAACATTAACCACTTCATCTTTACTTACTTCGGTCGGCTTTGATTCCCATTTCTTTAGTATTTTTTCAATTTTTGACATTTAATTTGCTCGTAAATATATCATATATAGTATCATTTGTCAATAATAATATTTAAATTGCCGTGACATCTAATACATCTTAACTAATATTTTTAAGGGTTTTCCGCTGCGCGATCAGGTTAATATGCGGAAAATAATGACCGCCAAGCTCACAAAGAATTCACAAAGAGCACAGAGAAAAATAAATTTAAAATTACAGTCCACAGAGAAAAATAAATTTAAAATTACGGTCGATAGAAAACAACTTCTCTTATTTAAGGCACTGAAAATCAAAATAAACAAAAATTAATCTGCGCAATCAGTGGAATCTGTGTTCATCTGTGGTCCGGAATCAGCGTCATCTGTGGTCATCTGCGGTCAAAATTAACATCTCCAAATAAATGAAGCAACCTGAATTTTAAAAAAAACCAGATTCTCGGCAAAAAATGAGTGTCAGAAAGCAGAATGCGTAAAGCCGTGATGCGTGATGAGTATGACAAAAGAAAAAGGAAAATGCGGAAATTTGTTACGCTGGTTTGACGTAACAAGATGCTGAAGAAGTACTCTTAACCCTTAACCCTTAACCAATAACTATTAACAACTTTTCTCCTGCATGGCTCTTTCTTGTCCGGGTTATGTTTTATTCCAACAGAACCATTTTGCGCACATTTCGGGCGCCGCCAATTTTAAGCTCGCAAAAATAAATGCCCGAAGAAAGTCCGGCGGCATTGAACTCCAGCCGATAACTGCCCGCCGGCTGCTTTTCATCGATCAGAACGGTTATTTTACGACCCGATAAATCATAAATACTCAGTTCCACGTGATCGGATATTTGTAACTTGTATTTAATGATTGTGGTGGAATTGAACGGATTCGGGTAATTCTGATACAAAACAAATCTCAACGGCGCTTGTTCGGGATCGGTTAGAGTCGAGGTGCCGTCATCCGCGGGATGTTCGAGGAAAAACGCCCACATCAAATCGTCGGCATTGATTTTATCGGACGGCGGATCGCTGAAAACAGAGGGTCTTTTACCGCCGGGCCAGGAATGTCCGCCATCATAGGTAACATAACAATTAATGTCGGCATTGTTGTTGCATTGAGTCCACACTTTGAACAGATATTCACCCGTTTCGTGGTAGAGGGTATCATTTTCGTTTGCGCATCCGTTTAAAGCAGACCATTCGTTAAGCACGGAATCTACCGGCGGGTTATAATGATCGGAAAAGCCATTACCCACGCCGCCGTAATAAGGCACGTTTTCATCCAGATAAGAGTGGAAGTGAATAATAGGGATCGGTCGGCTCGGCGTCCAGGGACCGTCCAAGGTCATGGTAGAAGCCACGGTTCCGATTGCAGCCAGTTTAGCGGTCAATTCTGCGGCTAATCGGTAACTCATCATTCCGCCGTTGGACATACCCGTGGCATAGACGCGTCTGTAATCGATCTGGTAGCGATTTAACAGGGTGTCGATCAAAGCCGATATAAAAGCCACGTCGTCAATGTTGTTATCGCCGGCGTAACCGCAGCAGTCTCCCGCGTTCCATGTACGGACATCGGCGGGACTTTTCACACCTTCGGGATAAACAACGATAAAAGGATTGGCAGCCGTATCCGCTTTTTGGCTGAGCTGGGATTGGTATTCAAGATTGTAGGCGCTGCCGAACGCTCCGTGCAACGCCAGGATAAGAGAGTAGAGGGTATCCTGCGCGGCGTCATATTGGGGCGGCAGGTGTGTTAAAAAGGTGCGCCAGCGTCCGTCCACATAGATTGAGTCGTACTGGGCATAGGTGGAATACGCCATACTCAAGAAAATGATAATTAAGAAAAGTCGTTTCACCTGTAATTTCTCCTTGATAAGAATTAATGCGTCCTACAGAAATTATAAAGAATCGGCAAATTCTTAAACTCCGCGGTTAGTAAACAAGTTAAAATTAGCGCGAGGAATTAACTTGAACTCCGACACAGAGACTCCAAGATTAAGGAGTTTTTGCTTTAGTAAACAACAGAACAAATACCAGGGGAGTAAGCTTTTCAAATCCGCAAAATCGGATAAGAAAGACGAAATAATGAACGCGGTTTTACTTAAATTTATAGGTTATCATTCGTAGCATTCCAACCTCCCAAAGTCCTGTCTTCATCAAGATATTTCTCCAAATATTTCAAAAAATCTTTATCGTTAAAACTTTGCAGGCAGTCTTCCCATAGCACCATAGCGGTTTTTTTATCATTAATAGTCCATGTGGATTCTTCATATTCATCATTTTCCGATAAAAGACCGCTAAATTCCGAGATAATAAAATTTAAATTGGTTATGACAGAAATCGAATTTGTTTGTAAATGTTTGGAATAAATATCGAAATAAACCGCTTCGTCAAAATAAATTTCCAAAGAGTATTTATATTTTATTCCGAATATAATTTTATTAAGATTCATATAAACAAAATATCCTGATTTTGATTTAAAATTTTTACACTTTAGCCTAAAAGTAATAATTTTTCTGCTGATTATAAAATTTTATTGGAAGTGATTTAATCTGGTAAAAATGTCAATAAAGAAATGAGTTGAGGGATTAACTCGGATTCTGATCTGAACAGATGTTAAAAGTAAGGTTAATATTTCCGTAGCGCCGACTCCCTGTTTGTGTTTGCCTGAATGCCGGACAAACGGTGTGGCAGGCTTGCGCCGGAAGAAAAGCCTGAGAAAACCGTTTGGAAATCAAAGACAGATAATGGGGGAGCATCCGTCCTGAGATTTGCCTTTTGTCAAAGAACCGAGTCAAGGAAAAAATTATTCGTTTTTGTAACATAAATAATCTTTTCTGACCGAAGGACCCGTCGAGGCGGAGAGTTTATATTCTATCATCTATTTATAATTTTGCTTTTTTTCAAATAGTGTTAACTGTGAAGGTTTAAATTCTTTGACAATATAAGATGATCCCCAAATCTCTTCTAAATTTTCGGTATATTTATAATCGTCTTTAAACCGATCTATTTTATCGACATCACGAAAAGCTTTCAACCTTTTTAAGCAATATTGAAAATAAAACTGATCCTTTTCAATACCAATTGAATTTCTGCTTAACTGCCTTGAAACAATGTTGGTTGTAGCTGTACCACAAAACGGATCAAAAACAAAATCTCCTGGTTTTGATGATGATAATATAATACGTAATAAAAGTTTAATTGGTGCTTGTTGATTGTGTAATCTCTTACCATTGGGGAGACGAAGGGGTTCTTCACCGGCAAAATAACCGGAGGTTAGTTCTCTAATATCATCCCAAACATCCGTAACATACATACCGTTTGGCCTTTTATATTTTTCTGTAACTAAAAGCGGGGGATCGATCCTCAATTTATTAAAAACTCTTGGTTTTTCACCTTTTGTAGCAAAAACTATGATTTGGTAGTGTTTACCGTATTTATTTTTAACAGGAACTGCAGAAGACTTTTTTTTCCAAATAATTAAATTTTGAAATTTCCAATTGGCTTTCTCTAACACTGTAATGACATCTTTTACATTCTTTTCTCTTTGCATAAAATAAATAGATCCGCCGGACGAAGTCTTATCATAAATTTTTTTGCAGACTT
>JAADIP010000165.1 GCA_013151275.1 Calditrichota bacterium
GCAGCTCAAGGGCGGGGGGAGAGTCGCAAAAAACCGCCAGTCAGCCTTTTCCCTTAAAATTCGGATAATCGAAATCGAAACGCCGTTTAAAGTACAGGCGCGTGGCAAAAAAACCGGCGATCATTATTAAAAAATAGAACGGCACTTTCAGGCACACCGCAACTGCAAAAAACAAAATGGTGAATTTTGTAGCCCTGATTGTGGAAGAAGTATCCTGCCTGAATAAAGTCAGAAGAAAAAAAGGAATCGCCGGAACCACAATTATCAATGCAAGAAAATCCTTAAGCCAAAACGCCGCGCCCACGCTGAACAGAAAAAGAATGAATGAAACGATAATGATGGTTTTCTGTCCGTATTGCACGGCGAGCGTTTTTTTGCCGGAGGCTCTGTCGCCTTCCATATCCGGCAACGTTGTGTAAAAGTAGAGAGCGGTGTTAAAAAACAGATAGGGCAAAGCGTCGATGAACAACTGCCGCGAAAATTCCGGAAACGCGGCGAACCATCCCACGCAAAAAGCCAAAAAGCCCATCGCCATGTTAGCCCATAAACTCCACCAGGGACGATCTTTAAGCTTAAACGGCTTAAAATTGTAAAGGTAGCCCGTTATTACACAAAACAAAACAACCGAAATAAAAATCTCCGCGCCTTGCCGCCACGCCAGAATCAAAGCCAGGGCGAATAAAATTACTACCTCAATAACGGCATTTTTTCGCGGAATGTGCCCCTGAGAAATCAGAAACAGTTTATTGTTTTTCAGATCGCTTTGAACGTCGGCAAGCTGATTTAAAAGGAAGCTGCCTCCCATCGCAGCCGCGAAGATCAAAAACAGCAATCCGATTTTTTGAAAATCAAGACTCAGCATTTGTTCGGGCGCAAGGTAGAGATAGGCTTTGTAAGTAATTAAATATCCCGCTAAAAGCGTTGACCAGCCCGGGTAGAACAACATGGGTCGCAGAACGAAAAAATAATCCAGATATTTCAGAACGGGTTGTTTTTGTGTTTCAGCCATATCGACGATATTTTCCTACGGGAGTAATGACGCCTTGAATTTTTTATTGCTCTTCGGGCAGCAGCCGAATATGATTTGAAAAGATCCACGGACGACCGTCTTTGGTTACTTCTATTCTGTAAATTCCCGCTCCCCGATTTCGGAAGCTTACTTCCCTGCCGGTTTTCTGTTCTATTTTTTGTCCGTTGTAAATCAGCGACGCTTCCGCCTCATCCGGAATCCGAACATAAAACCGGGTTTCCGGCAAACAGGACAACCGCTCGCCCATAACGGCAAATTCCTTGTCGTTGGCGGCAAAAAAGCGGAAATCGCCGGCGTCGCCGAAATAGACATGGGATACAAAACAACGGGCGTTGCGAATGGCGTCGTAAACTATTTTCAGGGCGACCCGATGGTCCGTGTCGGGAGTAAGCTCTTCCCGCGTCAGGATGTGCGTGCGGATGGTTCTGAAAGAAACCTTGTAACGAAAAATCCGAATGGAGAAAAATCCCCAGAAACGATGGAGATAACCGTGGGCGTCAACTCCGCCAACGCCAGCCACTTTGCGTTTCATGTTCAATTGATCCCAGCGAGCCAGCGTTTCTTTTTTGGGGGTGACAATGGAACGCCGCGGATGCCAAACCCGCCAGTATTTATTGAAATGCGTCAATCCTTCCATCCATTCCGACATCTGATTCCAGATTTCAATGCCGTCAAAATATTCGGAATCCCACAACGTCCACGGATAGGGGGGATAATCCGGCAGGTGATTTCTGCATTCGTCCGGATGGGCAATTATCCCGAATCCGCCCAGTTCGCGCACCCTTTTAACATATTGTTCCGCGGGAAGCGACGGATCGAACGTTTCGTCAATATCAAAAGCCAGATAATGATTTTGATCTTTGGCGTCGTTGATTTCAACGCCCACGCCCACCAAAACGTTTCCGTACCATCCTTCGAATCCTTCTTCTTTACCCCGCAATGTATTATGATCGGTGATCAGCAAAAAACGGACATTCAGCTCGTTGGCGATTTGGGCGATTTCGGGAATGGGACGCGACCCGTCGCTGAAAACCGAATGCACATGAATAATTCCGCTATACTGGCGATATTCGTTCAACGGATTTTGTTCATTCAAGCTCAAGAATGAGCCTCCCTAAAGTAATTCCGACCAAATCGGCGCAAAGGTCTTTCCATGAAAAAAAATTGCGGGGTTTGGTGGAATCCCACAATTCCTTGCCGATTCCCAGACTAAAACTGAATCCCACAGCCCACTTCATGCCGGACGCCTTTCTGAAATCAGCATGCTGCTGTAGTGTTTTTGTAACGGCAATGGTCGTCATCATGCTTCCGAGCAGATGCAGCCCTTTGTCCGGCGCGATCCATCGGTCAACAACAATTTTTTTGTTTCCGTTTACAATATTAATCGAATCCTGCTTCGAGATTTGTGCGCCCCGCACAAAAAACACGGACAAAAGCAAAAGCAATAAAGAAAGGGTTATTTTTTCAAAACGACACATTAAAATAAATTCCTAAATACGATTTGTCCGCCATGGGAACAACCGTCAAGCGTATGGCGTCATCGAATCGGTAAAGATAAGCCCCGGCATAAGCGTCGGCTACGGTTAAAAGATAAGCCAGACCAAAGTACCAGTTATATCGGGAACGATCGTCACGATAGCGGGTCTCTTTAGTTCTCCGATAACGGATATCAGCCTGACGGCTTTTGTAGAAAAGGTAACCGTCCGCAACTAAAAAGCCGACCGCCTTCAGGTAAGATTCAATGTACACCTGTCCCCAACCGGGCAGCATAGCCGAGCGCAAAGCCGCGCCCCACGGCGATTTGAGCGGTTTATCGGAAAGCAGACCTCCCTGCCAGCCCTTTGGTTTTAAGCGAAAGGCAACGTCGGCTGCATCGACCACATTCACCAGATGGGTGAACAATGCGGCGCTTAAATTCCGGCGAAAAGCGTAATAGCGTTTTTTGGCTTTTCCTTTTCGATAATGGTAATACTGGAAAAAAGCGTTGTAGTAAAAGTGCGCAGATACCGCGTAAAAAAGAGCCGCCTCGGGCAGGCGTTCCTGATTTAACTGTCCCCACCCGGGCAGAATAAGGGAGCGCGCCACGGTTTTATAGGGATTCAAGGACGCTGCGGTATCAGGAGTCGCCGTCTGAGAAAACGCAAAATCGCTTTGTCCCCAAATAAGAAACAATAAAAACGCTGCCAAAGGCAAAAGGTTCTGTCTTTTATAATTCAATGGTCTCTTCATTCATCAACAGATCAGTTCTAATCCACGGGGTATCAGCTCTACGGTTAATTTCTTTAAATCCAGCGCGAGCAACTCGCCGTCCACATGAGCGGCGAACGGTTGTTTTGCTTCTATTTCCAGATGATCTGTCCGCACAATTTCCACTCTGGGATCATCCTTGTGGGTTCCGCTGTAAACCTTAAGCAGATTTTTCAGAATTGAAACCACGGGCATATTTTGGATTAAACACAAATCAAACAATCCGTCGTCGATCTCGGCATCCGGGGTCAGATAAAATCCCCCGCCTAATGAAACCCCGTTGCCCACGGTGATCATAAAAAAGTCATCGGCGTGCAGCGAACCGTTAAAATAAAGTTCGAGAGGCACCGGAGTGTAACTCATCAATGTGCGCAATACGGAATAAAGATAAATGGCGTTGCCGCGCAACCGTTTCACCTTAAGGCTGGTGTTAACAACCCAGGCGTCGAATCCTATCCCCAGACCGTTATGATAGTACCTGTCGTTTGCTTTTCCCAGGTCTATTTTCCGTTTTTTCCCGCGCATAAGAACTTCAAAAGCTTCGTCAAAATCGATCGGGATATTTACCGCTTTGACAAAATCGTTTCCGCTGCCCACGGGAATCAATCCCAAAACAGCGTCGCTTCCGGCGATGCCGTTAACTATTTCGTTCATTGTACCGTCGCCTCCCACGGCGACAATCGTCTTAAATTTGGCGGCGGCTCTTTCCGCCAGTTTAACGGCGTCTCCGGGACTGTCGGAAAAAACGATCTGATAATCAAGACTTGTGTTTTTAAGACGTTCTTTTAATTTTTCCCCGAATATCTTTCCTCTTCCCCTGCCCGAAACCGGGTTAACGATAAAATAATAATCCACGATGACCTACTTTTTTTCTGCTACGCAATCGACTTCAATTAAAACATCTTTTGGCAAGCGGCTTACCTCAACGGTGGAGCGGGCGGGCAGAGCTTTACCAAAATAGGCGGCGTAAATTTCATTGACCTGTCCGAAATCGGCAATATTTTTTAAATAGATTGTCGTCTTTACCACATGATCCAGATCGGAACCGGCGGCAATCAGCACGGCTTTTAAATTATCGAACACGCGCTTCGCCTGAGCGACCACATCGCCTTCTATTAAATTATTGGTTTGCGGATCGATGGCGATCTGTCCCGAAGTGAAAATCAAACCATTGCTTTCGATTGCCTGCGAATAAGGTCCGATTGGAGCAGGCGCGCGATCGGTTTTAACTATCTTCATTTCTGCAAGCCTCCGTCTTAAATTACAATGAGCACGGTAATTAAAAGTTGAAAATACCAAAGGCGGAATCTTAAGTCAAGTAAAGATAAATTCCTCCCGTCCGACGCGGAGCTCTTATCCCGACCGCCCCACAATACAAAAATACCGCCGATAAAATGTTGAACAATCAGGATGATTGGCTTGCGCGATGACGAAAAGCCGGAAGCTACCCGATTTTTCACATTTCATTATTAAGCGTTCTTTTGACCGGCAACAGGCTGTGCGGGTAATGATGAGTTCCGCCTTGACACTTTTCCGTGATGATCTTATTTTGTCTTGTTATTGCGATGAGCGGACTTTACTGAAAATTTTAACTGAAAAACCGTTCCCTGCCGCGTCAAAACGCCATTATCAAAGACACTGATACAAAAGTTATTTACGGAGAACGCGCGAATGAGCTGGATATTTGCTTACATCGGAAACACCAATACTGTTCAGGATGGCTTTCGTAAAATTCACGGCGAGCATCTTTACAAATATGGCGGCGATAATTTTTACATTGCAGCCGGCGGCAATAAAAACACCTGCTTTGCCGGTACGAATAATACCAATAAAAAAGGATTTATTGTCGTCGGCTCGGGTATCGATCAAAGCAACCCGTCTTTTTTGAATTCCAAAGACTGGGAAGCATCTTTGGAAAATAATTTTGACGTAAAGAAAACAGACGGTCATTTCGTAATCGTCAAATGGAATAATGATATTTTTGAAGCGGTAACGGACATTTTAGGATTAAGGGACATATACCTCTGCAGATCGGAAGAACGCATTATTCTTTCCACTAAAATCGAATGGTTTAAAAATTTCACCGAACTCGAAGTTGACTTTTCCGTATTCGGATCGAGATGGCTTTTATTCAATCAAATATCATCCGAAAGCATTTTCAAAGGCATTAGAAGGATAACATCGGGACATAAATTGATCGTCAATAAATCTGACCTTTCGATTACGGAGACCAAAACAGAATTTATGCCCCGGGAAGACTCAAATATTAATTTTGATTTCTTTGAAAAAAAATTATCCGGCTTAACCTTATTCCCGTTATTTGACAATAAGAATTTATCGCTGAGTTTGTCCGGGGGAATGGATTCGAGAGTTCTGCTTTCCTTCTTACTAAAAAACAAATCGGATAATTGGGACGTTCATACTTTTGGACCCAAAGATCACCCCGACAGGATTATTGTAGAAAGGATTGTAGGCGATCTCAAAATAAAACACAAATTTCTATATTTGCCTTTACCGTCAAAAGATGAAATAATTTCCGATTTAAAACAATACATCGGTTTTTCGCTTGTATCCCAGCCAGCCTCGGGAATAGTGCAATTAAACAATTATTCGTATTTTTTTGATAAAGACTATGTGATTATTGACGGCGGATTCGGTGAGATTTGGAGAAGGGAATTTCTTAACAGATTACAATTTCAGGGAAAGAAAGCTTTAAAAAATTTAAACGCGTCGGAAATAGTCAAATATTTATCCGTCTATCGAAGTAATATTTTTTCGGTTGAAATTGATAAAATAATGAAAGAAGGCTGCATTAACCAATTAGAACGAATAATTTCAGAGCTGCCGGATTTTAAAGAGATTAATATCGGAAACTGGCTTGATTTATTTGCCTTAAAGATAAGACTACCAAATTTTTACGCCCATGAACAGGCAAGACTCGATAACAATATTCTCAGTTATATGCCGTTTTCACAGCATTCGTTATTAAATCTGTTATTTTCAATACCGGTAAAAAAAAGAAAAAACGCCGGATTGTTCAGACATATCGTAAACAACAACAATCGAAAATTGACAAAATACCCTTTGGCAAAAGGTGATTGCACATATCCGTACGGGTTGTCGTCAATCCAATCGCGTTTATGGTCCGCTATTATGAGAAAAACGGGAAAAAGCTATTCGGATAAAAGAACCGTTTATTTTTTAAATCATATTTCCGATTTTGTATTAGACACCGTACATTCCCGCAGCGTTAAAGAATATTCCTGTTACAATTACAATTATTTAAAGCTCATAAGCAATGAGTTCTATAAGGGCAATCAAAAGTACGCGAACGAACTGGATTGGTTTTTAGCTTTCGAAGTATTGAGGCAGATAATTTATGACTCTTAAAATTATTTTTTTCCGCGTAATCTGCGGCAATGTTTTTGTCCTGTTTGAATTGGTTACAAGTTCAAATCGCCGGATAGAGCCTGATTTCCTTTTGATCTCTTAATTAATTCGATTACTCAAAATCTCATTGCATCTGTGCAAATTCTTCACGATATTCCTGTATCGATTGTTTTAATTTTGTCTCGGTTTTGGGGACAGCGCCGTTTTACTAAAAAGAAAAACCGTTTTTTAACAGCTTAGAAGTTATGGATAAAAAGAAGTTCATAGGAAAAGTCTTCGGTCATTTTCGTATTTTAGAGCCGCTCGGTCAGGGGGGAATGGGACTGGTATTCAAAGCCCTGAACACCCATCTCGACATAATCGTGGCTCTTAAAATGATTGCGCCCGGTCTTTCGCTTAACCAAAAACTGCTCAACCGATTTAAAACCGAAGCCCGCGCCCTTGCCCGCCTCGAAAATCCGCATATCGTCCGAATCAGCGACCTGCAGGAAGCCGAGGGTCACTGGTTCATTGTAATGGAATATGTCGAAGGCGATACCTTAAGCGATTGGTTGAAAGACAAGCATCCCCTTCCTTTAAAAGACGTTTTTGACATTACGGCGCAAATTCTTTCCGCATTGCAGCACGCCCATTCCGCCAGCATTATCCACCGCGACATCAAACCGAGCAACATTCTGATTACAACCGGCGGCGTGGTCAAAGTAACCGATTTCGGACTGGCAAAAATTCAGGAAAACTCTTTAATTCACACGCAGCTCTCCGCCGTCGGCGGAACGCTCTATTACATGTCGCCCGAACAGGTCAAAAGTCTTAAAGAAACCGATCACCGCACGGACATCTATTCTCTCGGAATTACGCTCTACCAGATGGTAACCGGACGCGTTCCCTTTAATCCTCATCAAACCGATTTCGACATAAGAGAAACAATCGTTCGAAAACCTTTTGCCAAGCCCTCGACCTATAATCCCTATTTGCCGCCGGATATCGATGAACTGGTGATGAAAGCCATCGCCAAAAATCCGGACGAGCGCTTTCAGTCCGCTTACGAAATGCTGCAGGAAATGGAGCGCATCAAAGAAAAACTGGGAGATAAATTAAACAAGGCTTTTCCTCTGCCCGAAAACATCGAAGACGAAATAAACTTCAGCGACTATCCGTTCGAGATTAAAAACGACTTTTCCGGCGAATCGGAAGTTCCTTCCATTCCCGTGGAACCGCAGAACGAAGACCGGCAAAACGGAACCTCTCAAAAGCCGGCGCCCTCCGCTTCTTCGGAAAACGAAGCGTCTGAAATTTCGCAGATACCGGAATTCATAAAAAGAAAGAAATTCTGGCTAATAAGTCTTATTCCAGTTGTAATCATTTTTGTCATTGCTCTTATCATGATGAACAGATCAAAGGAAAAACCGCCTCCGCAGGTCGCCACCGTAACCGTGTTCTCGAAGCCCGCGGGAGCCGCCGTTTATGTCAATTCGAAAGAAATCGGCAAAACGCCGCTGGATTCATTTTCCGTCAGCCCCGGAAAAATACACCTGCAATTACAAAAAGCAGGCTACGATCCGGTTGACACAAGCTTTGTAATAAACGCCGGAATAAAGATGGTTTTTAACCTGCCGCTGACCAAGACAAGGGAAAAGAAGAAAATCGCCGAAAAACCGCCCGCAAAAAAACCAAAACCGGAAGTCATTGCGCCTGTTTCTCTGACTTTTAAATCCCAGCCCAATTCGGCAAAAATTTTCATCAACAACAAATTCTTCGGGCAGACCCCTGTCAGAGATTCATTTAAACCCGACCGGCAACTGTTTCTGCGAATCGAAAAAGAGGGTTATTTACCGGCTTTGGATACGCTTCTGGTTTCGGAAAGGGGAAAGCGCACGTTTAATTTTGTTCTGATTCCGAGACCGGTTCCGGTTATCGTAACCAGTAAACCGTCCTCTGTTTCCGTTTATGTTGACGGTCGGAAAAAGGGCGTCACCGAAAAATCCAAACTGCGATTAGCCCTGAGTCAGGGAAAACACGTTCTGCGATTTACAAAAAGCGGATACAAAGAAAAAGAACAGACCATTCGGGTCGAGCCGGGAAAGCCGCAAAATCTTTCCGTGGTTCTCGAACCGTTAACGGGTTTTCTGGAAATCCATGTGCTTCCCTGGGGAAATATCTTTATCGACGGCGAACTTAAAAAGAAAGAAACCGACGTCAAAGAACGGTTTGAATTACAGGCGGGCGCGCATCGGGTAAAAATTCAGAATCCCGCTTTTACCGAATTGGAGCAATCTGTCACTGTCGCGGCAGACAAAACGACAAGACTGGTTTTTGACTTTAACAAAACGGCGGAGGTAAGGGTTTTAGCCTTCGACAAACAAAACAACGCCCAATACGCACGAATCTGGGTCGATAATAAGCCGACCGAACGCTACACGCCGGGAGCAGTTTATTTAACTTTGGGCAAGCATCTTTTAACCGTTGAAAAAGAGGGTTACAAAGTGGTGGGAGGCGCGAAAACGATTATGGTGCTGCCTTCCGCTAAAATATCGCCGGTAAAATTTTATCTTGAACAAATCCCGTAAAACGCCAAATCGTTCGTCTGACGCCGCACAAATAAAAGCGGGAATATTTTCTTTTTTAAACCAAAGGAGAACCTGATGAGTGATGAAGCCAAAAAACCGAAGAAGTGCGAAAATAATTCTTCCTTTGTCGGAGCCGGATTATCCCTCGGAGCGGGAATCGGAGTTGCTCTGGGAGCGGGAATAGGCGCGGCGTTCGGCAACGTGGCAATCGGCGCCGGAGTGGGCGTTGCGCTGGGCGCGGGAGTGGGCATGTTAATAGCGCAGTCCAAAAGCAAATAGATCGGAAGAAAAGCCGGGAGGCGGCAGAAGATGAAATCATTCGGCGCAATACTCTTTTTAATTTTCATTTCCTGTTCGCGTCTTCTTTATTCTCAGGATATCGGAATCTACGGAATAAAAGCCTTCACAGATAATTACGAACTCCGGAATCCTTCCGGAACGGGCGCTTTTATTTCAATTCCTTTAAACAGCAAAAATTTCAGAATAAACTTTGACTACATAGTTCTGTTTAACAAACGCACCTTTACCGGACGCGTTATCTCCGATTTTCTTCCTCCCGAAGGGCTGAGCCAGACGGAAAAAATTAAAAGCAATTCACAATGCGTTTTATTCGATCTTTCGTTTTTGTTAAAGACATATCAATGGAAAGAAAATTCAATTTATCTCGGACTCGGTTTTAATACGGCTCGCTTTAGCGGGCAAAGAAAAGGATTAACCACCGGAATGACAAAAGAATTATGGGAAACAACCAAATTCGGAATATCGCTTGGTTTCTCATTTATCAAAACGCAGCTCTTTACTGAGCGGTTGAACTTAATCGCCAATATGAAATACCGCCTGTTGAACAGCGGCGAATTTGCCACTGACGCAGAAAACACGTTTTTCGATCAAATAACCATATTCGAACTTCAAGCCGGTTTGTCTTACCGACTCAGATAGTCGGCGTTGCGCGGGACGAAAAGCGCTTTGAAATTAAATTTTGTTTAAACGATCAACCGCTTTTTTGACTGTTTGAGGAGTCGCCGAATTTCGTAAAAATCGCGTTTCACGAAATTCGATCATTTTTTTTACTTTTTTTTGCAATTTTATTGTAAATACTCTAACATAAAATTGATAATTTTTATAAATTCATTTTTGAGCATGAACAAACCAACGCGTGTGGATCAATGATTAAAAAAATTGTTTGTTATCAGATTATCCTGACTTTAATTTTTTCCGTTTTATCCCAGCCCGTTTTTGCGCAGCAAAAGCAACCTTATGAAGATCAACTGCAAAAGGCGAAAACCCTTTATTACGACGGGAAATTCGAAGAGGCTCAGGATATTATTTTTAATCTCTTAAAAAAAGACGATCTCAAAAAAGAGCAGAGATTTCGGGCTTTGATCACTTTGGCGGAAATCCGCAGAGCCGTGAACGACGAACAAGGCGCAAGGAAGATAATTCGTAAAATACTTGAGTTCAATCCCGATTATAATCCGACCATCAGGGAAGAGCCTCCCACATTTGTCGCTCTGGTACGGGAAGAACGGCAAAAAATGTCGGCGAAAAAGCCCGAAATTAAACAACCGATTTACAAACGTTCGCTCTTTTGGGCGGCGGTGGGCGGAACCGTGCTGACAACTGTTACCGTCTTTCTGATTTCCAATAAAAAATCAAAAGAAAAAGCAAATAATTTACCCGCGCCGCCGAATTGGCCTGAATTCGCAAAATAAATTAAAGAAGTAAAAATGAAAATTGACTTTTTTAACATGAGAGTAAACCGTTTCCTGATTTTAATCGGCTTGCTGCTGTTCGTTCAATTCGCCTTTGCGCAAACCAACGTCTCCGGTTTAATCGACGGAGAAACCTGGACAAAAGAAGGCAGCCCTTATCGGGTAACCGGCAATATTGACGTTTTACAATTGACAATTGAACCCGGAGCGCTTGTTCAGTTCGAAGGGAATTACAGTTTTAAGGTTCACGGTCTTTTGCAGGCGCAAGGTTCGATCGACGATTCCGTTATTTTTGAAGCCGCCGGATCCAATTCCGCGGGATGGAGCGGAATTCAATTCATCAACGCCGCCACACAATCGCTATTAGAGTTTTGCCGAATTTCGGACGTGACCGGCAATCCCGCTTTAAATATTGAAGGCGGGTCAATTAAAGTGCAGCAAACGGTCATCGCCCGTAATCAGGGCACAGGCGTTACGGTTGATAACGCGGCTCTGGAATTGACGCATTGTTCAATCGAAAAGAACGGCGGTTACGGGATCGAAATAACAGGCGGCGGGAATGCGGATTTGATTGCCTGCAAAATCACACAAAATCAAAATAACGGAATCCAGACCAGCGGCGGAAGCGTTTCCTTAAAAAACTCGATCGTAGCCCGCAACAACAAAGAAGGAATCCTCCTTTCCGCTCAGGATGACGCCCTCGAAAGCATAAACACGGTCATTGCCTACAACAACGGCGAAGGCGTCGTAAACATCGACGGCAATCATACCGTTAAAAATTCGATCATCTATTTCAATAACGCCTTAAAGCAGATCGCGGTCATCAGCGGAAGCGGAAACGTCGCCTACTCGGACGTGGATCAACCGGATCTGGGCTCGACCAACATTCAGGAAGACCCTCTGTTTGCCGATACCGTTAATTTCTCGCTTTCAGGCGCATCGCCCGCCATTGACGGCGGCGACCCCTCCGCGGAATACAATGACAGGTACTTTCCCCCTTCCGAAGGAGACGTTCGCAACGACATGGGCGCTTACGGCGGTCCGCTCGCCAGAAAATGGTACCAGCCGTTGTTCATTCAACCGGACACGCTCGACTTTGCCGATGTCAGCGTCGGAGATTCGCTGACCAAATTTCTGACCATAAAAAATTACGGCGACGGAGAACTCTCCGTGGATCAAATATCTGTTTCGGGAAAAGACCCCGATCAGTTTTCAATTCCCGATCTTCTGTTTCCGCAAATCATTGCCATGGCGGATAGTCTGATTATTCCCGTTAATTTTCATCCCACGCTTGCCCGCATTTCGCCGTTTGAAGCCGATATTTCCGTAAAAAGTTCCTTCGGCGACGCCGTTATCGGGCTTAACGGACGCGGCGTTGTTCCCGATATTTTTGTTTTGCCCGAGCAACTGGAATTTAACAGCGTTTCGGTGGGTAGCGAAGATTCGCTGAAAATAAAAATTTTTAATTTCGGAACCGACACCCTGCAAATCGACTCGCTGCGTGTCTCAAATCCGGTTTTCAGATTTCAACTGTCCGGTCAAAAACTCGCTCCGTCTTCCGATACTCTGATTACGCTTACCGTTTACTTTGCGCCGGATTCGATCGATACTTATTCCGACTCTCTTTCCGTTTTCAGCAACGATCCCGACGAGTCGCCGTTCATTATTCCGCTGTCCGGAGAAGGCGTCGCGCCAAAACTGGTTTTTTATCCCTCTGTTTTTGATTTTGATTCGGTGCAGGTTTTTACCGATTCGGTGCAGAATCTGACAATTTCCAACGCCGGCAACGCGGATTTAACGGTTAATGTCCGTACCTTTAAAAGTCAACCGCCTTTCATCGTGGATTTTGATCCGGTGCTCATTCTTCGACCGGGCGATCCGGCGGTTAAAATTGCGGTAATGTTTTCGCCGGATTCGGCGGGCTCCTTTTTCGACACCCTGTTAATTACCAGCAACGATCCCTTTAATCCGGTTGACTCGGCGGCGCTTAAAGGTACAGGCGTGGGAGCTTTTCTAACCCCTTCCCGCAGTGAACTCGATTTCGGAACCATCGTCGCGCCCAACGATTCGATCCTTTCTTTAAAATTCAGGAATTCGGGAAATATTCCTCTTAAGATCGAAAGCATAAGGTTAACCGGAACCGACGCTTCTTCGTTTTCGTGGTGGAAAACTTCGGGCGATTTAACCATCCTGCCGGAAGACGATTCCCTGATGATTTACGTTCGCTGCCATCCCGCGGAAAGCGGCGACCTGCAAGCCTTCTTAAACGTGGTCAGCAACGATCCGCGGTTCGATTCTTTGCAGATAGCCGTTACCGCGCAAGTGAAGGCTTCCGAAATGGTTATCCTGCCTTCGTTAATAAAATTCGATTCAACAGTCCTTTTTCAGGAAAAAAATCAAATCGTCAAAATCTTTAATCGCGGCGATTACCCCTTGTCCATCGATTCCATTCAATTTCCCGAGGCGGAGAAAACCGATTTCCGTGTTCCCAATTTCAATTTTCCGCTCATTATTCGTCCCGCCGTCGATACGTTAAAATTTCAGATTCGCTTTGTTCCTCAGAAAATCGGAGCGCAATCGGCTACATTGAAGTTTTTCTCCAACGATCCCTTTCAAAATCCCAGAATTCTGCAAATCGAAGCGCAAGCCGTTGAACCCAGGCTCGAAGTTTCGGCGGACACTCTGGACTATGGGGTTACTTCCGTATTCCGGCGGACAAAGCAAACCCTCTGGCTGAAAAACAGCGGAAACGGCGCGGTCTCCGTAGATTCCGTTTACATAATAGACGAAGGCTCCTCTGTCTTCAGCGTCGATACTCCGGACCTTCCGGCAACAATTAATACGGGAGAAGATTCTTTACCATTACAGATATATTTTACCCCAAAAGTTACGGGAGAATTTAAGGCGAAACTTAAAATCGTCTGGAATAATCCTTACAATCAACCGACTTATGTGCATCTGGCGGCGGCAGCCGATTCCGCCCATATCAGCGCGAACCCGGCAATTGATTTCGGAAAACAAATTCAGCACACTCAGATAAGCAAAGATATTTCCATCGAAAACCACAGCCTGGTTACCATTATTCTGGACAGCGTCAAAATCGCGGGTAAAGATCGGGAACAGTTTTCATTTTCGCCGTCCGACTTCCCGTTAACCTTAACCCCGCAGGATACCGATTTTGTGCTCACAATTACTTACAATCCCCATAAAACGGGCATCCACCAGGCTCAATTGAAAATCTTCTCTCAGGACATTCAGGAAAAAACAGTCAACGTAAATTTACACGGAGTCGCTCTCTATTCATTATCGTCTCCGCTGCTGGTCAGCAATTTGCGGGATTCCGCCGATTTCGGTTCGGTTTTTGTCGATGAAGCGCGGGATATCCCCCTTTTGATCGTCAACGCCGGAAATGCTGCCCTGCTCATCGACAGCATGATAGTTACCGGAGGCGACAAACAAGACTTTTCAATAATCGGCGGGGGCGTCAATGAAATAATAGAAGTCGATGACACGCTAAAAACGCTTTCTCTGCGCTTTTCTCCGTCCGCCGCGGGTTTAAGGGCAACTTCTTTAAATGTGTATTGCACCGATCCCGGGCAGAACCCGTTTAAAATCAAATTGTCGGGCAGAGGCAAAATCGACGCCACTCCGGCTCAGGTTAAAGTTAATTTAGATACTTTAAACGCGGTTCTTAACAGCTCCCTTTCTCTCAAAATTCGGGTCAACGACGATTCCACAAAAATTCGCCAGGTCGATCTATTGTTCCGCAACGGAGGAAAGAGTCAATTTCAAACCCTTCCCATGGAAGAAAAACCCGATAATGAATGGGCGGTCACGTTTAACCCTCAGTATCTTAACGAACGCGGATTGGAATTGTATTTTAAAATTCGCCACGGCGGCAGAATTACCGAATATCCCGCGGACGGGGAACAAAACCCGCTGTATCTTACCGTAATTTTGCCCTCCGCAGTTTTTCCGGTTTATACTTTAAAACAAAAGTACCAAATGATTTCTCTGCCCTTCATAAGCTCCGACCAGACGCTCGGCGATTTATTTAAGGACGATCTCGGAAAATACGACGCTTCGGTCTATCGCTTTTTTGACTGGGACGCCTCGCAGAAACGTTTTACCGAACTCAAAGATTTAAAAGCCGAATTGCCGCCCGGAAAGGCGCTTTACCTGATTACCCGCGATTCGCTTTCGCTTGACGTTAATAACGTTAAATCGGTGCCCAGCACGGAAGAATATGAAATCGCCTTAGCTTCGGGCTGGAATATGATCGGCGACCCTTTTGCTTTTCCCGTTTTGTGGCAGGAAGTCGATAAAGGCGATCAAAGCAATTTTCCGCTTTATTATTACAACGGCTCGGGCTGGGAGCTTTCGGATTATCTGGAGCCGTACAAGGGGTATGCGGTTAAGTCGGACAAGGCGATAACGCTAAAAGTCCCGGCTGTTGAATTCACTCCTCCGCTCTCCAAAAAGACCTCGGAAAGGCAAAAGGGCTGGCGCTTCCGAATTATCGCCACCTGCGGTAATGTGTACGATGCCATAAATTTTGCCGGAGTCAGCCCGAAAGCCCGCGAAGGCATTGACCCTCTTGAAATTCCCGAGCCTCCGGTAATCGGCGATTATGTTTCGCTCTATTTTGATCATTCCGCTCATCCGGATATGAAAGGCTTGTTTAGCAGCGACTTCCGTCCCGAAGGCAAGACAGGTTATCAGTTTGATTTTACGGTTGTTTCCAACAAAAACACGCCCGTTTTAATCGATCTAAAGCCCGATTCTCTGCCGGCGAATTGGGAATGGCGCGTTGTTTCGCCCGCGAGCGGAGTCAGCTTTACCGAAACGCCGATTCGTCTAAGCAGAGCCGGTCAAAAACTGCGCCTGATCGTCGGAAGCGCTTCGTTTCTGCAACAGAAATTATCCGAATTTCAACCCGTCCCCCGAGAATTCAAGCTGCGTCAAAATTATCCGAACCCCTTTAACGGTTCAACCACCATCCGCTTTGATCTTCCGCAGGCGGATCGGCTTACGGTATTAATTTATGACATTAACGGGAGGAAGATTAAAACCCTGACCGATCAAAAACATTACGAAGCCGGTTACTACCGACTTAAATGGGACGGAACCAATCTTCACGGCATGCCGGTTTCCAGCGGACTTTACTTCATCCTCTTGCAAGGCAAAAAATTTACCGGAAGTAAAAAAATAATCTTGCAAAAATAGGAAATTAAAATATATTACACGGAAAGTGGACAGAAAAAATGATGAGAAAAGAAAACCGGTCAGAACTTACCTCTCAGCAAAATTCGGAGGATCCGTTTCCGCAAACGTTGTTTGCTAAAAATCAATGGTTGGGAATCGGCTTCTTAATAGTGATTTATCTGGGCTTTGGTTTTATTTTTTCCGATTATTTCAAAGACCGGTCGCTTTTAATTTCATCTCCGTTTTACTGGCTGCCGTTTTTGTTCGGGATATTTTCCGTCATCTCATTGCGTTTACCGGCATTAAATAAAATTTCGGACAGCGTTCTGCTGATATTTTTATTGAGTACTGCCGCCTGCTTTATCTACCTTGACTCTCAGTTAAGCGCGGCTCCTGTTTTTATCCTTTCCGCGGGTTTAAGTCTGCTTTTACTGACCGGTTATTTCTTTTTGCTGCCCATACCGGGATACGCCGTTACAGGCGGGCTTCTGGCAACAACCGTTTATTTCGTCTATCTCTTTATGAATCCTGCCAAAGTTAATGAAATTCCTTTGGTGTTATTCTCTTTGCCTGTATTTGTCAATATATTCGGCATTCTGTATCAGATTAATTCCAAACGATTAAATGAGCTGTTAATCAATCGTAATCAGCGGCTAAAAAAGCTTGCCACAGAATCGAAAGAACTCCAAAATCTGCAAAGCGAATTTAAAGAGCTGAAGGATCAATCGCTTCAGCAGCAAAGTTCGATTACAACCTTGCAGGAAAAACTTGTCGATCTAAAGAATCTGCTTCAATTGGAGCAGTCGCTGACAAATTTAGCCATCCGTTTTATTCAGGCGCCTGTTGACGAAACCGACGAAATGATCAACAAAGGCTTGAGAACGCTGTGCGATTATTTTGAAGCCGATCGGGCGTACCTGTACTTTTTTGCCAAAAAAGGCACAATCCTCAACAAATCCCATGAATATTCCGGAGAAGGGGTAAAAGAAAAAATCGCCCGTCACGAAAAAGTAAACAACGAGGACTTCAGTTGGTTTATAAAATCCCTGAAACGCGCCACGCATCTGGCAATCAGCGATATTGAGCAGTTACCGATCGAAGCAAGCACCTTAAAATCCATCTGGAAGGTGGAAGAGGTCAAATCGCTCTTTATCGTACCTCTTACGTTGAACGACGCGGTTGTCGGTTTTATCGGACTCGATTACCTTGACAAAAGGGAAACATGGCCCACGTTTACCGAGCACACTTTGCTTTCAGCCGGATTAATCTTTTTAAACACTCTGGAACGCAAACGATACAAAGAGCATCTGCGCCGTTCCGAGGGCAGGCTGAAACTCTTGTTCGAACGCTCCGCCGACGTGCTTTACGTGACCACCCCCGAAGGTCAGATACTCGATATGAATCCTGCTGGCGTGAAGCTTTTAGGCTATAATTCTCTGCAGGAGGTTTTAAAACTCAATGTAAAAGATCTGTACTGGGAATCCGATACGCGGAGGAATTTCAAAGAGATCATTAATGAAAAAGGCTTTGTAAAAGATTTCGAATTATTGCTGAAAAATCGTGAGGGCAAAAAGTTAACTGTGCTGATTACCGCCAATGCCGTGACCAACGAACAGGGCAAAATAGTGGCTTACGAAGGCATTATGCGGGATATTACGGAGAAAAAGCAGTTGGAGCAGCAGCTCTTCCAGGCTCAAAAGATGGAGTCGATCGGTCTTTTGACGGGAAGCATCGCCCACGATTTCAACAACATTTTAACCGCTGTTAACGGATACGCGGAAATGATCCGCCGCGGATTGCCCGAAGAACATCCGCAGCAAATTTACGTGAGTCACATTCTGCGGGCGGGTCGGCGTGCTGAAAATTTAATACGTCAATTACTGGCGTTCAGCCGTAAACAAATTATCGAACCGAGAATTATCAACATCAATCAAATCATCAGCGATCTGCGAAAAATGCTGCGGCAGCTCATCAGCGAGGACATTGAACTGCACACCGAACTGACCGACAATATCGATCCCATTAAAGCCGACCCAGGTCAAATTGAACAGGTGCTTGTTAATCTGATTATCAATTCGCGGGACGCCCTCAATCAGGTAAAAGACGTTAACCTGAAAAAATTCATAAAGGTTCAGACGCAGCAAGTAACGCTTGACGAGGACTTTGTCGCCCGCCATCCCGGCAGCCGGGTGGGAGAATTCATTCGCATCAGCATTTCCGACAACGGAATCGGCATTCCCGAGCACATCCAGACAAAAATTTTCGAACCCTTTTTTACTACCAAAGAAGAAGGCAAGGGCACGGGTCTGGGACTTTCCACGGTTTACGGCATCATCAAACAAAACGAAGGCAGCATTTACCTTGAAAGCGAACCGGGTCAGGGCGCCACTTTTCACATATATTGGCCCATAAGCGAAGAAAAAGAAGACGAATCGAAGAAAGACGACACCAGCGAGGTAACGACCAAGGCGGAAGAGATTATCATGGTTGTGGAAGACGATCTGGATGTTCGCGAGTTAGCCTGCACATTTTTAACCAATCTCGGATACAAAGTTTACGAAGCGGAAAACGGAGCCCGGGCGCTGGAAATCATAAGCGAACAGAATCTCGTTGACAAAATCGATCTTATTTTTTCGGATATGGTCATGCCCATAATGGGCGGAGATCAGTTGGCTGAAGAAATCAAAAAGATAAATCCGAACATAAAAGTGCTGTTAACCTCGGGCTATACGGACAGCCAGCTAATGAAAACCGGCTTATGGAACAGAGGCTACCATTTTTTGCACAAGCCTTACACAATTCAACAGATGGCTAAAAAGGTGCGGAAGGTTCTGGACAATCAATAGCGACGAAATGATTGCCGCCGCCCGGGTCAATTCCCGAATAGAGCGTTAATTTCACCCGACGCTCCGTTCTCTCCAAAAAAAATTCGTTTTAATCAGGGTAATTTGAACACCTTCAACAACGCATTTCTTGCTCTGTCGTGTTCCCGAATATCGATGATTGCCGAAATAGTGGAAATGCTGCTCGATAAGCCCAGAATATTAATGCCTTCTTTACCCAGCGCAGAACAAAACATCGCGGCGATTGCCGGCTTTTCGCGGAAATGTGGTCCATATACTCCTAAAATACAAACATATTCTCTTTTCCGGATGGTTTGGGCGTGTTTTTCGATATTCGCGTGAATAATCTCGTCCACCCGCGCGGCAATTTCCGAATTCACGCAAAAAGTTAATGTCGCGTAATCATGCTGACAACCGCCTTCTGTTATATATTCAAGATTAATTTTTTCTCTGGCAAAAAGATTTAAAACCTCCGCAGCAGCTCCTGGCTGATCTTTTAACGAAGTAATTGCGTACATCGTTAAATTGTGCTGATCTACCAATCCACCAATCTTGATCATTATTAAATCCTCATTTCTTTAATTATTCAGACCTTAAAGGAAAACGAACCACAAAGGTTGATCCTTTATTTATTTTCGAATAGACGGAAACCGTACCGCCATAGCTTTCGACAAGCTGCTTAACCAGACTGAGTCCGAGTCCCGTGCCGAAATTAACCATCTTTTTGGCGTTTTCCGAACGGTAAAATTCGCTGAAAATCTTCTGCAAATCTTTCTCCGCGATTCCGATGCCGGTATCCTTTATTTTAAAGACTAATAAATTTTTCTTCAAATAAGCCTTTACTTCTATTTGTCCCTTTTCGGGAGTGTAGCGAATCGCGTTGTTTATCAGATTTCTCAAAACTTTTTCCAGATCGCCTTTATTAAAAGGAGCCTTTAATTTGTTAAACCGGATATCCAGCTTTAACTCAATCTGTTTTTCTCTGGCTAAAACGGATTCCTGCGCGACAACTTCTTCGAGCAGCTCCCGAATATTTATCGCTTCGTCCTTTGCCCTTACAATCAATGTTCGCGATCGTGAAAGTTCCAAAAGATCTTTGATAATTTCAAGCATTTGTTCCGCCCGGGTCGATGATCTTCTTAATAAATTAACCGCTGTCGGATCCATTTCGTGCCCGAAAGAGGCGAGAACCGAGTCAATCGTCGATTTAATCGCCACAATGGGCGACTTGAGTTCGTGGGAAGCGTAACGGAAAAAACGCATCTTCTGTTTGCTTGCCTCAATCAACTGCTGATTCTGATGATCGATAACCTGTTTACTGTGACGATAAATCTTCATAAATGTCATGCAAATATGAGTCGTCACATAAACCGTAATCGCGAATACGGTTATGATTAAACCGATTGCAGCCTTGTTAATGTGCAAATCGGACTGATAGATCGTATAGTGCGGCAAAATACCCATATATTCCACGTAAATCAACAACGAAAACAAAACGACCACCAGAGTGGAAAACAGGTAGGGCAATCGTCGGGGAAAGACGATGCTGCTCAGAACCACGTGAAAAAGATAGAATAGATAGACCGGATTTTCTATGCCTCCGGAAAAATGAATCAACAAAGATAAAAATATGAGATCGATAATGATGTGAATACTCAGTAATACCAATTCGGCAAAAAACGAAATATCGGGAATCAGTTTTTGTATTAAGTAATAAACACAGTTGATGAGCAGCAGGGTGAAAAGAGTCAGCCAGATGTAATGATAGGGAATATTGAATTCGAGCAGATACTTTGCGCCCATGGTAGCAAGGAAATAACCGATAATAGCCATCCAGCGCAATTTAACCGACCAGCCGAGGCGGTCCTGTAAAATACTCGTATCCAAAAACGGAAATAACTCGCCGGGTGATGGAATGCGAAACTTAAAATCCACTTTTCAAAGCCCTGTAAGTTTTAGTTTTATAATATATGAAATTTTTTAAATTAAGAGAAAGTTTTTCGGAATTATTTTTATAATAAAAACAGCGCAGAGTCCTGAAAAGGACCCCGCGCGATTTTTTTATATGGGTTATGGGGGGGATTACGTTACATGCCCAGATTGACTTTTACGATTTCAATCAGTTTATGAGGATCAACCGGTTTTTCGATGAATTCTTCAACCGGTAAAAAGTCTTCGTCTTTATCCTTATCAAAACTAAAGCCGGTTTCCTGCCCCACCGCGGTCAGCATAATGATGGGCGTATCTTTAAGCTGATCGTCCTGGCGGATTTGGTAAGCGACGTGAAAGCCCTCGTCCTGCGTACCCATCATGACGTCAAGAATAATCAGATCCGGACTTTCGGCTTTTGCTTTTTCCAAACCCTTCAAGCCGTCCTGAGCGTCGATAACTTCAAAACCGGCGCTTTCCAGAGTTAAGCGCATGGCTTCGACCAGATCGATATCATCGTCAATAATTAAGATTTTTTTCGGCATATTTTTTCGCCTCCTCAATTATCATATTTAAAATACGGGGAATTGCCGCCCTTACACCGGCGGAAAGTTCGTCTCCCATGTTTAAGGATTCGGGTTGAATCCCTATTACAGTGCAGGGCGCCACAGCTCCGAGTCCGCGAGCCATGGACAACACTTCGGAAAAACTGAATCCGTGCAAAGAGATCATCTGCTCGTTGATATTGAAATTTTCCAAATCAATCCCTATGCGTTTAACCGTACCGGGAACAGCGCCCATTTGTGCACAATCTACTATAATCAACGGCTCTTTTCCATTCAAATGTTCAAGAAGGGTAAACGCATCGGACCCGGCTTCAATAAGGGTTACGGGGATAGGTATGTCTTGTTTTTTCAACTCATCAAGCACCACAGGTCCGATGGCGTCATCACCCCTTAATCTGTTGCCAAGTACAATTACTTTGCTCATTTTTATTCTTCAAATTTAACGTCTAATAAATGAACCGAGCACGAAATGCACGGATCATAGGCGCGTACAAGCATTTCCAACTTTTTAGTGATCGCTTCTTTCGGTTCGTTCAGAATTTCCGGAACAAGCTTCTTCATGTCGTCATCAATATTTGCCAGATTCTGACCCGTCGGAATAATACAATTCGCTTTTTCGATCTGTCCTTTACGATTATAGGTGTAATCGTGGAAAAGAATTCCTCTGGGCACCTCGGTTGCCGCAACGCCGCGTCCGAAGCGGGTCGGCTCCTGATTCGGTTTTTCGTCTTTAATTCCGCGATCGAGCAAAACATCTATTAATTCGATGGTGTCGTCGATACAATGAACGACTTCCACCATCTGCGCTACCGTAATCATGTAAGGATTGTGATTGGGAGCTTCCAGACCCAATTTTGCGGCGACCTCTTTTGCTTTTGGTCGCAACAACTTGTGGCTGTTGTTGAAACGGGCAAGAGCGCCCACCATGTAAGAGCTGCGGTTGAAGCGCGCGTGTTTGCTGGTGGAATGCGGAACGATAAACTCGTTGGTTACCCGTTCGTATTCTTCCACACGAATTAATCCCGCGTCGGACGAACAGATCACGCCGTCGTAAAGACCGTACTCTTTTTCGTTGTACAGGCTGATATACTCGGTCTCGCGTTCGAACCGCGGAATTTCGCCGGCTAAGGACGCCAGCACATCGATTGTAAACAGAGCGTCCTTCATTCCCTGCCCAGCCAGCTTGTCTTTAAGTTCGATCAATTCTTTTTCGGTCGGCAATTTGGTAAAGCCGCCCGGAACAATACTGATGGGATGCACGGCGCGACCGCTGACAATTTCGGCAATTTCATTAGCCAGACGTTTTAAACGCAGCGCCGCCAGAACAACATCCTTGTGCGTGTTTACCAGCGGAAAAACCGAACCCACGTTGAGGAAATCGGGCGCGGCTAAAAAGAGAGCGTGAAGCACGTTGCTTTGGAAAGTGGCGCCGTGGACCAGAATTTTTCTCAGAATTTCGGTTTGTTCGCTGATTTCCAGACCGAGAGCGGCTTCGGTTGCTTTTAACGAAGTCATCTGGTGACCGAGCGAGCAAATTCCGCAAATACGAGACGTAATAATTGCCACTTCATGGAAATTTCTGCCTTTTAACATAGCCTCGAAAAAACGCGGCGGTTCTACAATATCCAGTTCCGCTTTTTTCAAAACCCCGTTTTTCACATCCACCACAATATTGCCATGTCCTTCCACACGGGTTACGTGGTGGACATTTATCGATAAATCTCTGCTCATTCTTTCCCCCACTTAATCTCTTTTTCCAACTCATTAGTATTGAACATCTTCATCCGCTTGAGCGCTTCTTCGGTGGAAAAGCCGTAGCGTTTCAGCATTTCCACCGCTCCGTTTTTGTTAATATTGGAAACCGGTCCGCGGCATCCGGTGCAATACTGTCCGTTGCTCGGACAAATGGCGTCGCATCCGGCGCGGGTTATGGGACCCAAACAGAACATGCCCTTTTCCAAAACGCACTCGTTCTCTTTCAATTTACATTCCACGCAAACGGCGTAGTCTTTAATTTCCGGCTTTCTTCCCAAAATAAGAGATTTTAATACGTGCAGGTATTCGGGGGGACTCATCGGGCAGCCGCGCACTTCGTAATCCACCTTAACAACGGCGCTAACCGGCATGGCGGGTATGGAAGGAAAGAGATATTTATCGTTGCCGTAAACGGTTTCCTGCACTTCCTCCATGGGCATGGCATTTTTCATTGCATTAATGCCGCCGCTTACCGCACACTGTCCCAACGCCACCAGAACTTTCGCCCGGCGACGAATATCATAAATACGTTCTATACAGGTGGGCGTGGATATGCTTCCCTCAATAAAGGCAATATCGTATTCCTCGGCTTTATCGTCCATTGCCTCCCGGAACTCCACAATATCCACAAGCTCCAGAATGTCAAGAAGTTCGTTCTCGAAATTAAGTTTATTTAACTGGCAGCCTTCGCAACTCGTAAAATCAAAAAAGGCTACCTTCGGCTTTCCGTTGCTCTCGGACTGGCTCATATTGCTTCCTCCAGTTCTTTAATGATCGGATAATGATAGACCGGTCCATCCTGACACACATAACTATTATTGATCTGACAATGACCGCATTTGCCGACGCCGCATTTCATTCGTCTTTCCAGAGACATGTAAATATTGGCGTCCGGAATACGTTTTGCCTTTAACGCCATGACGACAAATTTGTACATCACCGGAGGACCGACAACGGCGACCATTGTATTTTCCACATCCAATTTCAGCGGCGGAATTAAAGTGGTAATTACGCCGACATTCCCCTTCCAGGCGTCGTCGGCGCGATCAACCGTGATATGAAATTCCACGTCGTCACGCTTTTGCCATTCTTCAATCTCCGCCGGATACAAAATTTCCGAAGGACTCTTCGTTCCGTAAACAATGATTAATCTTTTGAAGTCGTCACGCACGTCCATTGTGTATTCAATAAGTGATTTCAACGGAGCCAGACCAATACCTCCCGCCACAAAGAGGACGTCTTTACCTTTGAATTTTTCCAGATCGAAACCATTTCCAAAAGGTCCGCGAATTCCGATCTGAGTGCCGGAAGTAAAAGTGTGCATTTTTTCGGTAAGGCGACCGGCTTTGCGTACGGTTAACTCAAAACCTGGTTTGCGCGTCGGCGAAGAACTGACGGAAATAGGAGCTTCGCCAAAGCCGAAAATTGAAACTTCCACAAATTGACCGGGTTTGTGATTCAATTCTTTTCCGTGAGGCAAAACAATATGAAAGCGCTTTTCCGTACCGGTTAATTGTTCAACCCGATCAATAGTCGCCATTACGGGCGTATAAAGATCTTTCTTTTCAATCGCTAAGGTTTCCATAGACCATTTCCTTTTTTTCACACCAAAGTTACAGCTTGTTTTTGCTGTTTATTATAATCGTCGATAAGATCATTAACAATCTCGATCAGGCTGATGCCAGCCGGACAATATTTGGAGCAACGTCCGCAGCCGACACAGTGCAGCTCGCCGGTTTGTTCGGTTAAATATTTAAACTTTCGATACAAACGATGCCGGGTTCTGCTATCCAAAGTCGGTCGAAAATTTTCGCCGCCGGCTACTTCGGCAAACGGATTGAGCATACAGCCGTCCCAGTACCGCTCGCGCTTCCCTTCTTTTACGTTTAACTCAACTTCGTCGCGCACATCAAAACAATAACAGGTGGCGCAAAGCAAATTACACGTCCCGCAGCCCACACAGCGCTCGGCGACTTTTTTCCAGACCGGCGAATGATAGATGTGCTCAAAAATTTGCGGCAGGCGCTTATGGTGCATCTTTAATTTTGGTTTTCTCTCCGAAAAATCCTGTTCCAAAGGCGTATCGATCGGAAGACCGGCGTCAAATTCATTTAATAAATTCGCTCCGACTTCATCCACCTCAAAAACCAGAAATCCCTTTTCCACAGGATCGAGAAACAGAGAAAAGCCGCTGACATCATGGATATCGATGCCTAAATCCTCGGCTAAATGGTATTCATCGGACTGATAAGAGACGCCGATAAAAACGGACTTTTCCCTGCGGGTCAGGTAATTCGATTCCGGATTACCCTTTTTAAAGCTATAGTCCAATAACAGAATTGACTTCATGTCATAAGAATGAACACCCAGAAAAATACGATCTTTCGGCTCAAGCTCCGGCTTTTTAATTGCATTTTTTTCCAGATCATATTCCAAAAGCGTTTCCCGCGGCGGTAGAAAAAACTTCTTAAGAGGTTGAATTGTTCTCGGATAATTCAAAACAACCTGATCAGGATCCGTCGTAACTTGATAAGCGAACGATTTTTCGCCTTTCGAATGAGGGGCAATAACTTCAGCCTTTTTCATCAAAAACGAGATAAAACGACGTGCTGTTTCCTGATCGAAAAAATAGCGTTTCAATTCTGACAGATTTTTGTACTGGCTATTCATATCCCTTCCTCTATGTTAATCCCTGTTACTTCTTTCACAAATATTGTGCCAATTTTCAGACGCCGGATCGGGCGTCGAAAATTTAATATTTCAAATACTTTCGGGTGTCATCGGATTTTGTTTAGAAATAATTGTTTCTCATATTTTGAAATTTATTTCACAATATTCTCAGATATCGGAATAAAGCGAACGACGCCGAAAATAAGAAAATAAGGATCGGTTTTTTTGTCTGAACCTTGATTGGCATGATTAACATGATTTACTTGATTTTAGACTTTTAACAATCATGGCAATCCTAAAAATCCTTCTAATCATGGTTCAGATTTAATTGTCTGAACCGTGATTTGCATGATTAAC
>JAADIP010000001.1 GCA_013151275.1 Calditrichota bacterium
TAAGCATTAAAACCCAAAGAACCTTAACTCCATCTGCGCAATCAGAGTAATCAGTGTTCATCTGCGGTCAAATCTGCGGTCAATAATAACCTCCAAGCCCACCAAGAATTCACAAAGATCACAGAGAATAAAATAAATCTAAAACTTAAACTAAAACAAATTCCCCAATTTTAAGCATTAAAACCCAAAGAACCTTAACTCCATCTGCGCAATCAGAGTAATCAGTGGTCATCTGCGGTCAAATCTGCGGTAAATTTTTTGCATGCAATTCGATTCCGCAGTAATATTAAAGTTGTGTGATTTATAAAGAGCGTCGGAACCTCCGGGTTTTGGTAAGCAACTTAAAATAAAAATAGATCAAAAATATTTAAGGCAGGAATAATGTCAATCGCTCTGTTTTTTGCCTCCGTTAATGTTAAGCGTTAATAATAAGGAAAAATTAAAATGGATGGAAACATATTAGATATTTCCGAAATCAAGAAGCTATCGGTCAAAGACCTGTTTAAGAAATTTTCTTCAGGCAAAAAGGGACTTTCGGATTCTTCCGCGAAAAAAAGAATTGAACAATATGGATTTAATGAAATCTCGGAGAAAAAGGTAAATCCCTTACTTAAGTTTTTAAGTTATTTCTGGGGACCCATCCCGTTTATGATCGAAGTAGCGGCTGTGTTATCCGCAATTATAAATCACTGGGAAGATTTCTGGGTTATTTTCGCCTTGCTTCTTCTGAACGCCATCGTCGGTTTTTGGCAGGAATATAAGGCTGATGACGCCATTAATTTATTAAAGAAAAAATTAGCCCTTAAGGCGCGCGTTCTTCGGGATGGGAAGTGGAAGGAAGTATCGGCAAAAGAACTTGTTCCGGGAGATGTGGTGCGGGTACGATTGGGCGATATTGTTCCGGCGGATTTAAAGCTTTTTGACGGCGATTATCTGAGTATAGATGAATCTTCATTGACCGGCGAATCCCTGCCCGTGGAAAAACACACCGAGGACGTCGCTTTTTCAGGCTCCGTAATCCGTCAGGGCGAAATGAACGGTTTGGTCGTTGCAACCGGAATGAACACCTTTTTCGGCAGAACGGCTAAGCTGGTGGAAGAAGCAAAAACGATAAGCCATTTTCAAAAAGCCGTTATTAAAATCGGAAATTATCTTATTGTTCTTGCCGCTTTTATGATTGCGATCATTTTTTTGGCGTCCCTGTTCAGGAATGAAAGTTTTCTGGATACGCTTCAGTTCGCGCTCGTACTCACCATCGCGGCTATCCCGGTTGCCCTGCCCGCAGTTCTCTCGGTGACTATGGCTGTCGGAGCCTCTGTGTTGGCAAAAAAGAAAGCCATCGTTAGTAAATTAGTCGCAATAGAAGAAATGGCGGGGATGGATATTTTATGTTCCGATAAAACGGGAACGATTACAAAAAATGAATTAACGCTGGCGGAAGTACTACCGTTTAAAGGCTTTATCGCGGATGATGTTCTGCTTTTTGCTTCGCTCGCTTCAAGAGAAGAAGATCAGGATCCCATTGATTCAGCCATTATCAACAAATCAAAATCTGTTAAAACAATTGTAGAAAAATGGGACTCATTTAAGATAAAAGATTTTAAACCATTTGACCCGATTATCAAAAGGACCGAAGCGACAATTGAAGATTCGGAAGGAAAAACATATAGAATCAGCAAAGGCGCGCCGCAAGCAATATTATCGCTTCTTACGGGAGAGAATAAAGAGAAGATGAGCGAGCTTGTAAACCGACAAATAGAGGATTTTGCCGCCAAAGGGTTCAGAACGCTCGGCATCGCCAAAACGGACGAAAAGGGGAACTGGCACTATGTGGGACTCATTCCCTTGTTCGATCCCCCGCGAGAGGATTCCGCGGAAACGATCAAAACGGCGCAAAATATGGGCGTTAACGTTAAAATGGTAACCGGCGATCATACGGCAATAGGAAAACAAATAGCGGAAAAAGTAAACTTAGGTAATAATATTCTGGAAGTTTCCGCATTTTTGGATAAGCCGGAAAAAGAAGCCATAAATATCGTTGAAAAAGCGGACGGCTTTGCCCAGGTTTATCCCGAGCATAAATATCGCATAGTGGAGCTGCTTCAGGAAAAGAATCATATTGTGGGCATGACCGGCGACGGCGTCAACGATTCGCCCGCTTTAAAGAAAGCAGATGTCGGAATAGCTGTTGCCGGCGCCACAGACGCGGCAAAATCCGCTGCGGATATCGTACTTACATCGCCCGGACTTTCTGTTATCATCGATGCCATTAAAGAAAGCCGCAGTATTTTTCAACGCATGAACAGCTATGCGATCTATCGAATTGCCGAAACTATCCGGGTTCTGTTTTTTATAACTTTGGCGATACTCGCATTTGATTTTTACCCTGTTACCGCTATAATGATCGTTTTACTCGCCTTATTTAACGATGCCCCGATAATGGCGATTGCCTACGATAATGTCAAATATTCCAAGAACCCCGAAAAATGGGATATGCGCATTGTGCTAAGTATGGCTACATTTTTAGGCTCTATCGGTTTAATCAGTTCATTCGGAATATTTTACATCGGACAGGAAGTGCTTCATCTTTCCCGCGAAGTCTTGCAGACCTTTATATTCTTGAAATTAGCGGTTGCCGGTCATTTGACCATATTTTTAACCCGGACCCGCGGACCGTTCTGGACAATTAAACCGAGCAGCGTGATGTTCTGGTCGGCGGTTTCGACTAAAATACTGGCGACGTTTGTCGCGGTTTATGGCTGGTTCATTACGCCTATTTCATGGAATCTGGCTCTTATGGTTTGGGGCTACGCGTTGGTCGCCTTTTTAATTTCGGACTTCCTGAAGGTTCGCATTTACACATTATTAGATCATACGGGAATAAAATTTCATAAATAAAACCATAATTTTAAAGGAATAAAAAAGGGATAAAACAATGGGAAATCATGGAGATTCGGAAATCCGACAACTGCTCGAAACCCTTGGCAGTAAAAACGGAATGGAACGAAGAAAAGCGCGGGAAGAGCTTGCGGCAATGGGCAAAGAGGCAATCGATTCTTTAAAGGAACTGCTCGATCACCCAAAGCGCATTTATCGGTGGGAAGCTTTGAAAACAATGGTGGAAATCGGAGATCCCGTTTCAATTCCGCTGTTTATTCAGGCTTTGGAAGACGACGAAGGCGACGTACGCTGGATAGCGGCGGAAGGACTGATAAAGATGGGCTCTCAATCCATAATACCTCTGCTCAAGACGCTTGTGGAAAGATCCGATTATATTTTTGTTTTGGTCGGCGCTCATCATGTTTTTTATAATTTGAAAAAAGCGAAGGAACTTCCGGCTGATTTTCCGATTGACAAATTATTGTCCGCGCTGAAAAGTTCCGGATGGAAAGGAAGCGTTAAACCGCTGGCTTATGAGTTATTGAATAGTCTCGAATACTAATCGCCTAAGGACATTTTGGTTAAACGGATCGTAAAGTTCAATTAAACAACGGCGGGTATTGTCTTGGAATCAAAGAGTAAAAAAATAGGGCTTTGGGAAGCCGTCGCAATGGCGGTGGGAACAATGATCGGGGCAAGTATATTCTCAATTTTCGGCGTGGGCGCAAAAATCGCGGGTGAAAATTTGCCGGAAGCTTTTGTCCTTTCGGGAATATTTGCCCTGCTCGTCGCTTACTCTTATGCCAAACTTGGCAGCAAAATAATATCCAACGCGGGTCCGATCGCATTTATAATTAACGGAATCGGCGATAGTCTCGTCACCGGAGCCCTGGCTATTTTAATGTGGCTGAGTTATGTTATTTCCATCTCTTTGTTCGCCAAAGGATTCGCGGGTTATTTCCTTCCCTTATTCGGTATTAGCATTTCGCCTTTATTCATGGGCATAACCGAAGTTTTATTGATCGCTTTTTTTACGGCTATCAATTCATTCGGTAGTAAAGCCGTGGGCAGATTGGAATTTTATATTGTATTGGTGAAGCTCTCAATTTTGGGTGTGTTCATCTTATTGGGATTTATGCAAATAAACCCGAATTATATCGTTCCCTCTTTTAGCGCGAATGGTTTGCACGGCACTCTTTCCGCGGCGGTAATCTTTTTTCTTTCTTATATGGGTTTCGGGCTTATTACAAATGCTTCGGAAAACATGGAAAATCCGAAAAAGAACGTGCCTCTTGCGATTTTTATAAGCATTGCGATTGTAATGTTTGTTTATGTTACCGTGTCATTGGTCGCCATAGGAAATCTTTCCATAACCGAACTTATTAAGGCTCAGGATAACGCGCTGGCGGTTGCGGCAAAACCTTTTCTCGGGAGTTTCGGATTTATATTGATTTCAATCGGAGCGCTCTTTTCAATATCATCCGCTTTAAACGCCACTCTTTACGGCGGGGCAAATATCGCCTATTCGCTTGCCAAGGACGGCGAACTTCCGGATGTTTTTGAAAGAAAAACCTGGTTCAAATCCACCGAGGGATTGTACATAACCGCGGCATTGAGTCTGTTCTTTGTGCTCGCGTTTAATATCGGCGCGATTGCCGCCATAATAAGCTCCATCTTTACAATTATCTATGTTTTTGTTTTAATCTCTCACTACCGGCTGGCGGATAAATACGGCGGTAATAAAGCTTTTATCCTGCTGAATGTCATAATTCTCTTAATTGTTTTTTCAGCTCTTATCTTTTATCAGTGGCAGACACAACGGAGCGCTTTTTATGGCATGATAATAACTTTATTGGGCGCCCTATCGCTTGAGTACATCTATCGTTATTTAAAGAAACGAAGATTTGTTAAGTAACTATCTTCGTTGATTTTGATTATGACTCGTTTAGCGCGTAATTTGTGTTCATCTGCGGGGAATAATAACCACAAAGGACACCAAGAAGTCACAAAGACCACAGAGAATAAACTAAAACAGACTCTCCAATTTTAAGCATTAAAACCCAAAAAACCTCAACTCCATCTGCGCCATCGGTGTAATCTGTGTTTATCTGTGGTCAAATCTGCGGTCATTTTTTTGCATGCAGATCGATTCCGCAGTAATATTGGCGTTGTTTAATTTAAAAACGTACTGCTACCTCCTGTTTTAGGAGTTACTTGAACGGAAGATGCAGCATAAAATTTTTAAGTACAAGAATAATATCAGGCGGTTACACTAGACTTTACCACCAGGGACAAGACTGGTAAAGCATGGGCTGGTAAACGACATTATGTTTTTGAAATTACAAAAGGAGAAAATAATCATGGAGAGAACTATCCTCGTTGTAGGCGCAACCGGAATGTTCGGAATGCCGGTTGCCCGCCGATTACATAAAGACGGATTTACCGTTCGTGTTTTAACGAGAAATCCGGAGAATGCCAAAAAGAAACTCGGAGATTCGTTCGATTACTTTAAGGGCGATGTGGAGGATCCTTCCTCATTGGAAAACGCCATGGAGGGATGCTACGGCGTTCACATTAACCTGAGGGGCGGACCTAAACCCGAGGACTTTGAGCGGATAGAATTTAAAGGCACGGCAAACATTGCCAAAGTAGCCGCAAACAAGGGAGTGCAGCGAATCACGTATTTGTCCGGAGCGGGAACGTTTGAAGAAAATGCCTGGTTTCCTATGGTTAAAGCCAAGCTTAAGTCGGAAAAAGCAATCCGTGACAGCGGCGTACCCTATACAATCTTTTGCGCCACGCATTTTATGGACTCGCTGTCTCTTGCCGTCAGAGGTAATCGAGCCACGGTCATCGGAAAGCAGCCGCACCGTTTGCATTGGCTTGCTTCAAACGATTACGCGAAGATGGTTTCCAAAGCCTTCCGACTACCCGAAGCCGCGAACAAGAGACTCTTTATTTACGGACCCGAAGCGTTTACCATGTCGGAGGCGATTCATAAGTATTGCTCCGTTGTGCATCCCGGTATAAAGGTTTCGTCTGTTCCGATCTGGTTGCTGTCATTTATCGGCAAATTATCTTTCAATCCGGAATTACAACTCGTCGCCGGCTTGATGAAGTTTTTTGAAAAAGTGGGCGAGGGCGGAGATCCTTCTGAAGCGAATGACCTGCTTGGCGCTCCCACAACCACTCTGGAGCAATGGTGCGAGGAACAAAGAAACGTCGC
>JAADIP010000094.1 GCA_013151275.1 Calditrichota bacterium
AGCGATTTTACCGAAATCTTTGCTCAGTTTTTTGGCGATCTCTCCCGCGTCGTTCTGCTCGCCTTCTTCCAAACGCAAAACCACTAAGTTTTCAACCGCCTCTTCGGCTAATTGTTTGCTTTTGTAAACAACATAATACTGATGATAAAATTTCTTGAGTTTTTTCAGATAACTGATCTCTTCCCGCAGCAGGGTAATCCGATCGTTAAATTGAGTGTGATCTGTGTTTAGTTTTTCCTTCAGAAGCAGATTAACCTGATGAAGCTCGTCAAAATAATGAAACGCCCGCTGACCAAGCAATACTTTTACTCTTGCATGTCCGCGGATTTTTTCGCAGCCGATGATTTTAACCAGACCCACTTCCGCGGTCGAAGAGACATGGATTCCCCCGCAAGCCGAATAATCGAACCCGTCTATTTCGACAATTCGCAAATTCGTGAAATCTTTCGGCGGTCGGCGCAGAGAATACTTTTCCGCGTCTTCCTTTGTGACCAAATGGATTTTAACGGGTAAAGACCGCGCAATAATCTTCTGGGCTTCGGTTTCGATTTCTTTAAGCCGCGCTGTCTCCGGCACGGGACCGTCAACTTCGATAAGGGTATGCTCATCGCCCAGATGCACGGAAACGGTGGGCAAATCAAATTTATCCAGAACCGCCGATAATAAGTGCTGCCCGGTATGCTGCTGCATCTGATAATAGCGATGGCGCCAGTCCAGTTTTAATTCAACAATGCTATCGGGTTCCCATGAATTCTCCGGCGCTTCCACCCGATGCCAAATATTTCCGTCCTTTTCCCGGATATCAAGAACGCGCTTACCGTCGATGGTTCCGCGGTCGGGAGGCTGACCTCCTCCGCCCGGGTAAAAAACGGTTTGATCCAAAAGCAGCCAGCGCTCATTGTTCTTTTCCCGCTGTTCAATTACTTTCGCTAAAAGTTTTTGCGTGTATGGGTTCTGGTAATAGATTTTATTTGTCATAAATTTTTACCTGAAAATTGACTTATTATTAATTAAGCGGCAATTACTTTATCTTACCCGAATAAGTCGCGATTAAACGGATATTCCGCCAAACGTTTCATAGCCTGAAATATTTGTCATAATCCGATTCCAGGTTTTCGGGATGATATTCTCCGGTTTGAATATTCTGAACGTATCTGCCTTTAATTTCGCCGCGCTGAATTCGTTGCAGAGCTTCCACAAAAATATCGACTTCTTCCTCGTTATTGTACATTCCGAAACTCATGCGAATGGCGCCGGGAATCTGGCTTCGATCGTGATTTAAGACGCGTTTTTCGTAAGCCTCGTTTTCTTCGGGTGTAATTTTCAACAATTTTTTCAGATAGGGATGCGCGCAAAAGCAGCCGTTTCTCACTCCGACGGCATATTCGTAATTCAGAATCGAGGCTAAATAGGCATGATAAAATCCTTCGAGATTGAATGTAATTACTCCCAGCCGGTTTTCAACGTCGTTTTCGTCGTCCGAACCGTAAATTGTCATACCCGGTAGTTTTTTTAATTTTTTCAGGGCATAGCTTGTTAACTTCATTTCATGTTCCGCGATTTTATCCATGCCGATTTCATCGACTACCTGCAAAGCCTTAGCCAAAGCCAGGGCGCCGATTAAATTGGGAGTTCCGGCTTCTTCCCTTTCGGGCGGCTCCGACCAAAAAACATAATCTTTATCCACCACATCAACCACGCCGCCGCCGACCTGATCCGGATTTCCGCGGGTAAAAACGTCTTTATTTGCCACCAGAGCGCCCTGCCCGAACGGCGCGTAAATTTTGTGAGCCGAAAGCGCCAGATAATCGATATGCCCCGGATCATCCTGCGGCTTTAAATCAAGAGCCCTGTGCGGGGCTAATTGCGCCGCATCGACCAGAATTTCGGCGCCGTGCTCGTGCGCCATTTTTGCGATTTCATGAACCGGATTAATGTATCCGGTTACATTCGAGGCTCCGGTTACCGCCACAAGACGCACTTTCCCCTTGAATTCATCCAGCTTATTCCGCAGATCATTCAAGTCGAGCCTGCCCTGCTCATCCACTTCGATATGGACAACCCGCTGATTATAGCGCCACGGCAGATCGTTGGAATGATGCTCCATCCAGGTGGAAAATACGACCTGATCGTCCTCGATTAGTAAGCGGCGCGCCAATTTATTGATCATTTCCGTGGTGTTCTTGCCATAAATTACAATGTGCGCGTCGTCGTTTGCGCGGCAGTAGTTGAGCACGATTTCCCGGGTTTTATTGTAAATATTTGTGCTTAGCTGCGACTTAAATCCCGTGCCCCGGTGAATGCTCGAATACCATGGCATAAAACGATTGATCGTTTCAAGAACCGGTTCCAAAACCGGGGTGCTGGCTGCGTTGTCGAAATTGATATACCGCTTCTCTTCGCCGGTAATCAGAGGAACCTTGCTATCATAACCCACAATAAATTGTTTTACATTTTCAATTGTAATTGATGAACCGGACATAACTCGCTCCTTAAATTTAAGCTCAATCTCTTGGTTACTCCCTCATCCTTCAACAAATTCCGATCAATACGCCAAATTATCTCAATAAGTTTTCAATTATTATCTTCTGAGTAATTTGGGTAATCAGCTTAATCTGCCGTCAATCTTTCTTTTTATCACTTCTTAAATAAGCCAAATTCTCCCAATAAATTTCATTGATACAGCATGCCGGAACACAGTCCATTCTGCGAAATCTGGGTAATCAGCTTAATCTGCCGTCAATATTTCTTTTTATCACTTCTTAAATAAGCCACATTCTTCCAATAAATTTCCGTGCCGGAACAGTCCATTCTGCGAAATCTGAGCAATCAGCTTAATCTGCCGTCAATCTTTCTTTTTATCACTTTTTAAATAAGCCACATTCTCCCAATAAGTTTCATTGATACATCGTGCCGGAACAGTCCATTCTGCGAAATCTGGGTAATCAGCTTAATCTGCCGTCAATCTCTCTTTTTATCACTTCTTATCAATAAACCAAATTCTCCCAATAAATTTCATTGATACAGCGATACAGCGTGCCGGAAAAGTCCATTCTGCGAAATCTGGGTAATCAGCTTAATCTGCGGTCTATTTTCCGTTAAAAGACAAATCTTCCTTTTTGCCGCCCGTTTGATTTTGAAGTTCCATTTGCTTTGAAAGATAATATTGATGTTTACTTATTTGCTTCAGAATTTTGTAAGCCAAATTCAAAGCATTAATTCCGTCCTGAATGGTAACCACAGGGGTCAATTTATTTTTAACCGTGTCCACAAAACTGGTCAATTCTTCTTTAAGAGGATTGGCATTTTCGCGCTGCAGGCGATTGTATTTTATCTCTTTCTTCAATTCACCCAATTCGATTTCACCGAGCGAGAGGGCAAGGGTGCCGTTTTCAAAAAGCGGTTGTCCCTCATTTTCCAGATAGAAAATTTCCGAAACGCCCTCGTTAAAATCCATGGAAATATAGGCGTCTTTTTGAAAGATACGCATCTTCCGCATTTTCTTTGCCGAAATGCGGCTCGCGGTTAAATTTGCCACGCAACCGTTCTTAAATTCAATACGGGCGTTGGCAATATCGATATTATTGGAAATGACGCCCACGCCGTTGGCTGAAATTCTGGTGGGCACGCTTTTGATCAGGTTCAAAACCAGATCGATATCGTGGATCATCAAATCCAGCACCACAGCCACGTCGGTTCCGCGCGGGTTAAAGGTTGCCAGCCGATGCGCTTCGATGAAGATGGGATTCAGCCGAACATCGGTTAAGGCTAACATTGCCGGATTGAACCGTTCGATATGCCCCACCTGTATGGTTAAATTTTTCTTTTCCGCCAGTTCTTTAAGCTCATAAGCCTGAAATATTTTTTCGGTTACCGGCTTTTCGATAAACACGTGCTTATCCTGATTAAGGGCTTCCAAAGCAATTGCATGATGCGTGGTAGTGGGGGTCACCACATTAATCGCGTCAACTTCGCCCCAAACGCTGTCCAAAGACTGGAACGCCTTTACATTCAGCTCTTTTGCAATTCTCCGGCATTTTTCTTCATCAATATCGTAAACGCCGACTAACTCGGCTTCCGGAACTTCTTTGTATAACTTTGCCTGAATACTGCCAAGATGCCCGACTCCTATAACGGCTACTCGTATGTTTGAAAAATCCATCTCTATTCCTTCCTCACTTATCTTCGGTTATCAGAGTAAACTCACCATTTCCTTTTTTGTCAACAAACATAAATTGCAAACTGTCAGAATAAATCCAAACCTGATAGGGGCGTGTTTCGGTGGCGTAACGGTGATCATCTATTTTGATCGGTTTCCCGTAAAGGATGTAAATTTTTCCCTGATCGGTTTCCCAACCCTCTTTATGCCGGGTCGAATATTTTCGATTGGCATATTGCACGCGATGAAAAAATTCGGCAAGCAGTTCGTTATAAACCGTACCCGGACTGGGATCTCTTTTTTTCCAATACGCTTTAAACCAGGCTTCCAGTTCCTTACGACCCAGACTTTTCGCCTTTTTAAATGTCTTCTCGTCAAGAATTAAACGCATGGGACGAATGGCTAAATCGTACTTGTACAAATATGTGGGTTTATCGAACCAGATAACCTGAAACTTTTTTTCCTTCTGCAATTTTTCACAGGAAAATCGCAACAGATACGCTCCTTCTTCCAAGGAATCGTACGGCATGGAGAACAAAATATCAAATATCCCGCTATCGCCTTTTACTTTAAGAAATTTTTGAAAATAAAGTTTCTTACCCTCTTCGGTTTTTCGGTAAATTCTGACGTTAAACGTTAATTTATCGCTGCGGCGATTTAATAATCTCAAAAACGCCCAGGAAGGGCGGCTAAATTCCAGAATTTTATCTCTTCCCAACAAGGGTAAATTGCCGCTGTCGGGAACGGATCTGAGAAAAGTAATATCGGTAGATGCCCAGTCGCCGGAAAATTTTTTGATCTCAAATTTTTGTTTGAATGTGTCAACCACTTGCGAAACCATATCCTGAATTTCTAAAAAACTTTCAAACTTGCCAAATTTCGGACCCCGCCAGTCATCTCTGAAAACAGGCAGCCTGTAAAGCCGGTACTGCATTTTTACCTTGGAATTTGTCTCGGCAAAATTTGAAAGATAAACGTCTTCGACCCAGGAATTTTTATTTACCAAGGTGGTCTTACTATCGCGAACCGCGAAAGTAACCCGAAAACGGCTGTGGTAACGATCGTCCTTTTTCTCGAACTGTAATTTATCGTTTTGAATATTGATCGCTAAAAAGACCACGGGCTTCCAGTCTTTGGTGCGATGCACAAATAACTGATAACTGATTTCAGGACGTCGATCTACTTTAAATCCGTATCTGGTCTTCTTTTGCTCGATCGATTTTTTGGGTTGAGCGTTCGCGAACAAAACGATAATTAATATCCAGATAAATATTCTTGTAAACATATTCATTATCCCCTTAAATTAAGAATTTAAAGGCTCTAAATTTGCAAATCAAGTTAGGAAACCTGATTTTCTGAAGCTTAACTGATCGACGGGCGGTTTGGGTCGGGTTTTTTGTTTTTAATTGGGGGAATTATGCGCGCTCTGATTATTTTGATATTGAGTTTCGGTTTCTTTCTGCAAAGTTCTTTGTACGCTTCAGATCCTCGGCTTAAAGACGAAAAAGTTATCTACCTTTCGCAAATCGATTACAGTTTTTCTTTGGAGAACGCGCCTTCGGATTCGTCTTTGCAGTTTTTTGTTAACTCCCTGGGCGATGAAACAAACTTCCGCTCCCTTCCTTTTAAATTTGATTCGGCATCGATGACCGTTCAGATAGGTCCCGTCAATTTTCCCGCCGGAGGACGCTATTTAATTTCTTCTCCTCAGTTAAACTGGAAGGCGGAAATTCATGTGATTCCCGGCTGGCTGAGTTTACTTCCGCCTTTTATCGCCATTTTGTTTGCCCTCTTATTCCGGCAGGTCATTCTTTCTTTATTCATCGGAACATGGATCGGCGTCACATTTATCTACGATTACAACCCTTTTATCGGCTTTTTAAACACGCTGACGGATTACATCGGAAAGGCGCCGGCTGATGAAGAACGGATGGCTATTCTGATTTTCAGCCTTGCTCTCGGGGGAATGGTGGGCGTTATTTCAAAATCGGGCGGAACCATGGGCATTGTGCATCGTCTTACCCGCTTTGCCTCTAACCGCCGCAGAGGGCAGTTCGCAACCTGGCTTATGGGCATTTTAATCTTTTTTGACGACTACGCCAATACCCTGATTGTGGGCAATACCATGCGTCCGTTGACCGATCGTTTAAAAATCAGCCGGGAAAAACTTTCGTACCTGGTGGATTCTACCGCGGCGCCGGTCGCCAATATTGCCATTATTTCCACCTGGATAGGTTATCAGTTGAGTTTAATGAACGATTCGTTCCAAAACCTGGGGTTGGACATAAATCCTTACCTCACCTTTTTTAAAACCATTCCTTACAACTTTTATCCCCTGTTCACACTGGCGTTCGGACTTTTTGTCGCACTGACGGGTCGCGATCTTTTTTCCATGTTTAAAGCCGAAAAAAGATGCGTCGAAAAAGGAAACGTGCTCAGAGACGGCGCTCTGCCGCTCGCCGATCTCGACAGCAGCGAATTAAAGCCAGCCTCAAACATCCCCTTGCGCTGGTTCAATGCCGCCATTCCCATTGCAACGGTTATTCTGGTCACCCTTTGGGGATTGTGGTTTACGGGCTACCGGAACACGGCAAAAGCCGGACTGATCACTCCGGATATGGGAACCGTTCACTTTGTCAGCCTGGTGATCGGCAACGCCGATTCATTTGCGGTTTTAATGTGGGCTTCGTTCAGCGGAGGGATCGTGGCGATTTTCCTGGCGATGATTCAAAAGCTGCTCAATTTAAATCAGGCGCTCATGGCATGGGTGAGCGGAGTTAAAGCCATGGTCATGGCAGCCATTATTCTGGTTTTAGCCTGGTCTATCGGGAATATCTGTACCGATATTCAAACGGCTAATTACGTAATCTATTTAACCCGCGACATGCTCTCTCCGCACATGATTCCGGTAATTGCTTTTTTAGTCGCCGGAATTATTTCGCTATCGACCGGAACATCATGGGGCACAATGGCAATTCTGCTCCCGATTGTAATTCCCATTGCCTATCAATTGCCAAGATTGGACCCGACCATAAGCGTCGGTCTGCAAAACAGTATCTTTTTGAGTTCCATTGCATCGATTTTAGCCGGCGCTACCTTTGGAGACCATTGCTCTCCCATTTCCGATACAACCATTATGTCTTCGATGGCTTCCGGCGCCGATCATGTGGACCACGTGAGAACCCAATTGCCTTACGCGCTGTTAACGGCGGGCGTCAGCGTTATATTGGGCTACTTGTTAATAGGATTGGGAGTAAGCGTCTGGATCAGCCTTGTTGCGGGATTTATTTCGCTCTTCGTTATAATCAGGTTTTTCGGAAAACGCGTTTAATTAAGCCAACACACGGAATTTTTCCGATTATTTACCGTAATTTAATTTTTTGTATATTGGCGGCGAGAGACAATTAAGAGAACAAACGGCAATGCAGTCAGAACATCGAAAAAGGCGCGGCTTTGTGAGTGCGCGGAAGAAAAATCAAATTTTGTGTTTTCAACCAACTCGTTAAAGTGAAAAGAGATGAAGGCGGAAAACATCTTTAACTTTTTTAAGAACCTTCGCGCTAAATCGGAGGGAAGTTCGGGTCCTAAAAAGTTAGGAATCTTTGGCGGCGTATTCACTCCGGATGTGCTGACAATTCTCGGCGTAATAATGTATTTGCGCCTGGGCTGGGTTGTAGGCAACGCGGGTTTTTGGGGCGCTGTCGTTATTATTGTGCTGGCAAAAGCCATTACTTTTTGCACCGCTCTTTCCATGTCTTCCATTACCACCAACATCAAAATCGGCGCGGGCGGAGCTTATTCCATTATCTCAAAATCTTTGGGGCTGGAAGCCGGAGGCAGCATCGGCATTCCTTTTTACATTTCACAAACCTTATCCGCGGCGCTGTACATTGTCGGTTTTACCGAAGGATGGTTACGAATCTTTCCTTCGCATCCGGCGTTTGTGGTTTCCACCGTGGTCTGGGCAACGCTAATCATCATCGCCTCCGTCAGCACGCATTTTGCCATACGAATTCAATACATCATTTTAACCGTCATCGGTATTTCTCTTCTCTCTTTTTTCCTCACGCCGGACAAATCTTTGCCGGCTTTGCCTTTAATCGGAAACTTTGAAGACGGTAATTTTTGGTATGTTTTTGCGATCTTTTTTCCCGCCGCCACAGGAATTATGGCTGGAGCAAATTTATCCGGAGAATTAAAAGACCCCCGAAAGGCTATTCCCCTCGGCACGTTAAGCGCCATCGGAGTTACAATGGTCATTTATATCGCCCTGGCGTACACGGCTGCTAAATTTATTCCGGCTCAGGAATTACGCTCCAATCAAATGGTGATGGTTGACCACGCCCGCTGGGGAGCGCTTGTTTTAATTGGTATTTTGGCTGCTACCTTTTCTTCCGCGCTGGGAAGCATTTTAGGCGCTCCGCGTATTCTGCAGGCGTTGGCGGGACACAAAACCGTTCCTTTCTCCAAATTTTTTGTAAAAAGAACAAAGACCAACGAGCCCCTGAACGCCATTATCTTTACAGCCGTTATCATCGAAGCGGCTCTGATTCTGGGAAATCTTAACGCTTTGGCTGCTTTGATTACCATGTTCTTTTTAATCACTTACGGCATGATTAATCTGGTGGTTTTCATTCAGCAGAAAATGCACATCATCAGCTTCAGACCCACATTCAAAATTCCTTCGTTTGTTCCTTTTATCGGCGCAACAGGCAGTATTTTTGTGATGTTTTTGATAAACCCGGTTTTCAGCGTTATCGCCATTGCCACCATTGTCAGCTTGTACATTTGGCTGGGACGAAGGGGGCTAAAAGCCGAATGGGGCGACATCCGCGGCGGAATGTTTTTAATTCTGGCTGAACGGGCTGTACGTATTGCCGCCCGATTCCCCCGCAATCAAATATCGTGGAAACCGGATTTATTAATTCCCATCGATAACCCTAAAATCTGGTCCGGGTCTCTTCTTTTTATTAAAAACATCGTCCATCCTTCGGGCAGCATTTTTGCTTTTACGGTAACAAACACTAACGTGCAGACAACCGAAAAAGAACTCACCGATTTATTATCGCCCTTTCAGAAACAGCACTTGCTTGTGAATTCCACGGTAATCGAAGACACCCAGTTCCTGCACGGAGCGCGTCTTGTTATTCAGTCGCTTAAAGCGTGTTCAATGCGCCCGAATGCCATATTTCTTACGCTGGGAAGCAATAAGGAAAAAGACAAAACAATAGACGAATTGTTCGGATATGCGGTGAATCACGGGCTGGGCGTTATTATTTTAAGACAGCATCCGAGAATTGCCTTCGGCATGCAAAAAGACCTCAACCTTTGGCTGCGCGACAAAAGCCCGAACTGGCATCTTGCCATTCTCATTGCTCTGCAACTACAGTTAAACTGGGAAGGCAAATTAAACTTAATAACCGTCGCTCAGGACCCCAAAGAAAAACCGCGTCTGCATCGCTTTCTCGAACGCTTAAGCGATCAGGCTCGATTGCCGTCATTGACAGAATTTCATGTTTTAAGCGGTGAATTCAGGGAAACATTGCAGAACGCCCCCAACGCCGATATCAATATTTTTGGCTTAAGCGACACGCTTCCTTTTGATTTTATGCACAAGGCTCCTGAATTGACCAAATCATCCTGTCTTTTTATTAAAGATTCCGGACTGGAAAACGCCCTGGTCTGAAAGAGCATTATCGATAGTCTGACCGCTTTGAAAAAAATACTTTATTAACAACTTGAAGATCGATTGTTTTGAATAAAAATCTTGCTTATCTTTCGCTCGTTTTATATTGAACGGAATTTCTCGTAAATATGGATAAAAAATCAAGGATTCGGAAATATCTTCCTGTTTTGGTGGTCGCGCTGCTGTCTCTGATCTGGAGTTCCACCTGGCTGGCGATAAAGATCGGTCTTGAATCCATGCCCCCGTTTTTATCCGCCGGATGGCGGTTCTTAATAGCCTTTGTTCCGCTGCTTGCCTTTTCGCTCAAAATGAATCGTCCTATCCCTAAAGACTGGCGTACTCATCTTTTTTTCATAGGATTCAGTTTAATCAATTTTACCGGCGGTTACGCGCTTGTTTACTGGGGCGAACAGTACATCAATTCGGGGCTGGCTTCGGTGCTTTTTTCGGTGATGCCTTTTTACGTGGCTCTGTTTTCCATAAAACTTCTACCCTCGGAGCAGATTACCTTCAAAAAAATGATCGGAATTCTGATCGGATTTGCGGGCGTGGTGATTATCTTTCACGATCAGCTAAAACTCAGCCACCCTTACGGACTTTACGGCATGATCGCGGTTTTAATCAGCCCGGGATTTTCCGCCATCGGGACCATTGTGGGAAAAAAGGCGCGGAGTCGTTTTCATCCCGTCACCCTGAATACATTTCCCATTCTTTACACGGCAATCACTTTATTTGCAATCCATTTTATGTTTGAGCAGGGGCAGGATATTTCTTATGACCTGAAAGCGATTCTTTCTTTGTTGTATCTCGGTTTTATGGGAACCGCGCTTGCCTTTGTGTTTTACTTCTGGCTTCTTAAAACCACTTCCGCCATACTTATGTCTCTTATTACCTTTATTACTCCGCCCATGGCTTTGTTTTGGGGCTGGCTGATCTTAGGAGAACCCATCACATTACAACTGGTTTTGGGAATGATTATTATTTTAGCCGGAATAGGGGTGGTGAGCAAGTCTTCGGGTTAAAACAAAGGCGGAATAATATCCGCCTTTGCGCAATATTTAGCGATTGCTTTACGACCAGGTTCCCGAATCCGATACCGTTCCGTTATCATACACCCACCAGCTTCCGGAGCCGTCGGAAGTCCACGTCGCTTTGAAAGTCAATTGGCTGCCCTCATAGTATTCCAGACTTCCCGAAAGGTCTGCCTTTTGGGTGGCGATAATTTTGACATCCGAGAGATAACCCCAGAATGTCATTGTTACCGTATCTTCATCGTCTTTCTGCCAGTTCCATTCAAGAACCTTTGACCCTGTTTTATTGTCATTCACCACCAAGGAACCCGACTTGCCGTCCAAAGCGGACCAGGCTTCAATAAAAACAAAGTTATCAAAGTTAATCTCTCCCAGGGAGCCGTCATAGACTACTTTCCAGTGATATTGACGGTCTTCTATGTTAATAGTGAGGGTGATCTTCAATGTGCCGTTAGTCCACGAATAAACCCAGGGCGGACCGTCCGTTGTGCCGGCGGCGTCTCCGACTTTCCGCGTCTGACCCTGAGGAGTTAACAGGTTGGTATATGTTTGAAAAGAATTCAGCAAATTCAGATAAGTAACGGTTAAATTTGCCTGAGGATCGGTAGAATTCTGCATTTTGGCGGGCGCTTCAACCTGACTGATTTCCAAACCCTGCGGCGGTTCTTCCTGTTGATCTACGGGATTATTTTTATCGCTTGAACAGGCAAAGATGCCCAGCGATAAAACGATAATAATTGCAAATAATTTGAAGTAACTCATGCTTACTCCCCCTAAATATTTATTATTGGTTATCTTTTTAATTCGGAAAACTTCCGAATGGTTTTTTATTGAATCATATTTGCATATTCTAACCTAATTCAAATATTAAGCAATGACGCTTGTCAAGTCTTGTTAATAAAATCAGCCGAGAATTTTTTTAAACTGTTCCAGAGCAAAATCAATTTCGTCCGCAGTTGTGGAATACGAAAAACTGCAACGGATGGAGCTGTTGGTAATTTTTTCGGACAAGCCCATTGCCCGTAAAACATGAGAAGGTTTCACGCTTCCGGAGCTGCAGGCAGAGCCGACGGAAACCGCGACTCCGGCTAAGTCTAATTTCATTAACAAACTCTGATGATCGATTCCGGGAAAAGCAATTTGTGAAATAAAAGGAGAACGCGGCGCATTTTCCCCTACAATCTTTGCCTGGGGATAAATTTCGACAACGGATTTTTCAAAATACGCCTGAAGTTTTTTTACCTGAAAATTCGTCTTAATTTTTTTACGAATCAGTTTGGCAACGGCTTCAAAACCCACGATTCCGGTAACATTCTCCGTTCCGGCGCGCAGATTTGCCTCCTGATGTCCGCCGTGAATAAAGGGCTCCGTCGGCGTGCCGCTTTTAATGTAAACGGCTCCCACGCCTTTCGGTCCATGAATTTTATGAGCCGAAAGGGTCATAATATCAACGGGCAACTGTTGCAGAGAAAAATTGATTTTACCAAAAGCCTGAACTCCGTCACAATGAAATGTGACATCATTCTCCTGACACAATTCTCCTATTTCTTCGACAGGGTTAATAACTCCGGTCTCATTGTTCACAAACATAACAGAGACAAGAATCGTATTGCTGCATAATAATCTTTCAATTTCTTCCACGCGAATTTGTCCGGTGGCGTCAGGTTTAACATACGATACCCGGATTCCCCGATTTTCCAGATATTTAGCCGTCTGCAATACCGAAGGGTGTTCGATTGCCGACACGATCACATGATTTCCGACATTCTTTTTAGCCTCAACCACGCCTTTCAATCCCCAATTATTACCTTCGGTTCCTCCGCTTGTAAACACGATTTCTGCGGCGCTGCATCCTATTGTCTGCGCTAAAGATTCGCGCGCTTCTTCTATTTTAACTTTTGCCATTTGCCCGAAATAATGCGTACTGGACGGATTTCCGAAATTCTTTTTATCCCATTCAACCATAGCCTGAATCACTTTTGGATCCAAAGGGGTTGTCGCGGCATTATCAAGATAAACACGACGCATCGAACTTTTCCTCTGATTTTTTTAGTTTCTAACTTTTTAGTTTGGTATTTTATTGCAATAATTTTAAATTTTCAAAAACAAAACACAAAAATCTTATGTATCTGAAAACAATTATTCTGTACGCTTTTATTTTTCTTGGCGTCTTCCGGAACACAGGCTTTGCTTCCTTTGAACCGGGAAGAAAGCCCTGCAGTTACCTGGCAAGAGGAAGCTCCGGAATAGCTTCCGCCGGTCTTTCTTCCGGTTTTTTGGTTAATCCCGCTTTGCTCGCCCTTACAAACCAAAATGAACTTAATCTTTTTTATCGCAATTATTACAGCATCCCTCAGTTTAACGAAATAGCTTTAAGCCTGAACTTTCGCTTTTTCAAAATCCCGACCGGTCTTTCAATAAGTCAGTTTGGCGATAATAATTACAAAGAACAGGAAGTGTTTTTTTCGTCCGCCATAAAACTTTCGGACAATTTCTCGATCGGTTTTGCCGCTCAGCTTTATTTACTGCAAATAAAAAAATACGGGAACTACTCGTCGTTCGGAACAATTATCGCTTCTCATTTAAATCTTTTACCCTGGCTAAACATAGCCACCGTTGTCGGCAATCTCAACGAACCCGAAATGAAAGGGCGTAAAGGGGATATTCCTGTTTATTTCATTTCCGGCGTTCAAATAAAGCCGGTTCCTCAACTGGAACTCACCTTCGACATTTTTAAAGACAACCGCTTCAATTTTGATTTCAGATACGGACTTGGTTACAAACTGGCTTCATCGGTTCAATTTCTTTTGGGATTCAGAGAACAGGTTCATACCTTTTCAATCGGATTAGAGATCAGAAAGAAAATTATCCGATTAAATTATGCCTTTGAATATCATCCTGAACTGGGCGTCAGTAATTCACTCGGAGTAGCCTATGTCCTTTAGATTTTCGATGCAACCTGAAAATACGGATTATAAACCATTACTTCAAAGTATCAAAAATTATTTTCTGTTCAAAATTTTAATTTTATCATTTATTTTCTCGTTTGTCGGTGTGCCGCCCGGCTACGCCCAAATAAGTCTTGACAAAAAAATAAGACAAAACCGTTCGCTGCTTAAGGAAATAGAGTCGCAAATAGAAAAACTTCGGCTCAAAATTTTTTCAGCCCGACAAAAAGAAGCCGCCATAGTCACACAAATCGAACTTCTGGATCACGAGATGTCTTTAATCATTCGCAGTAAAGGCATTCTCGAGCAGGAAATCAGACTTCTGGGACAAAAAATAGAAAACACGAAGCTCCAACTAAAGGCAACGGAAAAACGCCTTCAAAAGCTTAAAGAGCTCTATGCGCGAAGAGCCGTTTATTCTTACAAATACGGTCGCGCCCGAAATCTCGAACTTCTTTTGACATCCAATTCCATTAATCAGGCGCTGATTCGTCTTAAATATCTGAAACAAATTGCCAACCATGACGAAACCCTGATGAAACTTATCAAAGAGAAAAAGGCGCAGATTCAACGAATGAAAGCCGAACTGGAGTTGACATTTACCCGCAAGACCGACGCTCTTTCTCAAATCCGCAGGAAAGCCGAAAATTACCTTGCCCGGAAATCGGAGAAAGAACAGTTGCTTAAAAAGTTGAAATGGACTCAGAGCACCTATCAAAAACAGTTGAGCCGGAAAGACCAGGAACGTCGGCAAATTCTGAATCTTATACTTTCGCTGGAAAAAGAGCGTAAATCGCAAAGAAGCGTCACCCCAAAAGAGGCGCCGCCGGAATTTAATTTTCAGAATATCGTTAAAGCGCGCGGTAAATTACCGTGGCCCGTTAAAGGAAAGGTTATTACCCATTATGGCAAGCAAAGAGATCCTGATTCGCGCACCTATATTAAAAACACCGATATTGAGATAACGGCTCCCGTCGGCACGCCGGTGCGCTGCGTGTTTCCGGGCGTGGTCCGAATAATTACCTATCTACCCGGCTATGGCAATACGATTATCGTGGATCACGGAAAAGGCTATTATTCGGTGTATTCACATCTGGCGGAAATTTATGTGTATAAAAATTCTTATGTGGAAAAAAATCAGATTCTCGGCAAAGTGGGAGAATCCGGTTATATTGGTCCTGTCAGTTTACGGTTCGGGATTTACGGCAATAATAAAACCTATAATCCGGAAAATTGGCTCGAATAATTTTAAAAGATTTTTCTCCGTGTTTTCCGATAGGGCATCGGTTCCGAATGTTTTGTGCATTTTTCCGTGGGCGCGTACTTTAAATTAAACAACTCCTCAAAAGTATCCGGACAATAGGGTGTGGCGAGTAAACGGGTTTCTTTGCAAATTTTTAACCGAACCACGCCCGAGCATTGCGGAAAATCATATTTATTGATATCCAAAGAATCATAGACCATTTTCATGAATTCAGCCCAAAAGGGCAGCGCCGCCACCGCGCCGGACATTCCTCTTCCCAGACTATACTTAAAATCATCCAGCCCGACCCATACGCCGGCGACAATATCCGGAGTAAAGCCGATAAACCAGGCGTCGGTGTAAGAATTTGTGGTGCCTGTTTTACCGCCGGCTTTTTTGTAGAATTTGAAAACCGTTCTTGCCCTGACTCCGGTTCCGCGATTTATCACGGTCTGCAGCATGTCATTCATGATGTAGGTGGTTTCCGGCGAAAGCGCTTCTTTCATTTTGGGGTGCGCGCTGTAAATTACGTTTCCGTTTCTGTCCTCAATTTTCAAAATCGATATGGGATACACATGCACGCCGTTATTGGCAAAAATGCCGTAAGCCGAAACGATTTCCAGAGGAATCACGTCCGCGCTTCCGAGAGCCAGCGAAGAATAGGGGGGAAGCGGAGTGGATATTCCCATTTCGCGGGCGTATTTAATAACCACCTGAGGAGTGATATCGGCAATTAACCTGACGGCGACGGAATTCAACGACCTTCTCAGGGCTTCGCGCAGGGTAACCATTTTACCGCTGAATGTTCCGCTGTAATTTTGCGGAGTCCATCGGGTGCTGTCGGGATTGAATTCCACGCTCGGCAGATCGGGATATTCGGAAGCCGGGGAATATCCGTTGTCAATGGCTGCCGTGTAAAGAAACGGTTTAAAAGCCGATCCCGGCTGACGCATCATCTGCGTTACGCGGTTCCATTTGGATTTGTCGAAATCACGCCCGCCGATCATCGCCAGAATGTGTCCGGTATGGGGATCGATTGCCACAAAGGCTAACTGAACGGTGCTTAAAGATTCGAAGGCGGAATCGCCCAGTTCCTCTTTTAATTTTATGAAGGTCGATTGTCTTCTTACCCGTTCCTGAATTTTATCGATGTGTTTTGCTACAGCCATTTCCATGTATTTTTGGATCCGCGTATCCAGGGTAGTGTAAATGCGCAGACCGTCTTCATAGATATTGACTCCCAGCGAATCCTGAAGCTGATTCAATGTACGGCGGACATGCTCGGTAAAATAGGGAGCCACTTTCATTTTATAAGGATCTGTAATGTTCAATTCCAAAGGCAGTTGCTTAAGGCTGTCGAACTCCGCTTTGGTCAGTTTCCCGTTTTCCATCATCATGCTTAGAACAACATTGCGCCGTCTCAGCGAACGCTCGGGATGGCGAATCGGCGAATAATAAGTTTGTCCGTTTAAAACGCCGATCAGCAACGCGGCTTCCTGAATATTCAAATCTTCCACTTCTTTGTCAAAATAGCGTTTTGCCGCGGCGCGAATTCCATAGGCGTTATTACCGAAAAAGGTAATATTGAGGTACATGCTCAATATTTCTTCTTTGGAATAGGTTCGCTCAATCTGAATAGCCGTTAACGCTTCTTTTATTTTTCTTTTTATGGTTTGCGCATATCCGAAATAAAGGTTGCGAGCCAACTGCATGGTTATGGTGCTTGCGCCCTGTTTAATATCAAAATGCATTAAATCAACCAGAAGCGCCCTGGCAATTCCGGCGAGATTGATTCCCCAATGATTAAAAAAATCTCTGTCCTCGGTGGAAATCAAGGCGTCGATTACATAAGGCGGTATTTTTTCATAGGGCGTAAAGGTACGGTTAAAGGTAAAAAACGAGTGAATCACTTCGCCGTCCGCGGAATAAACCACGGTAGCCATTTCCGGATCTATCCGCTCCAACTTTTCCAACGAGGGCAATTCTTTGCTTAATTGATAAAGGAAATACGAGCCGATCCCGATCACTAATATCAACAGAAAAGAGACAATCAACCATTTTCGGGAGAAAATCTTCGAAAAAGAGAAGCGCCTCTTTTTTGAACCGGGAGACTTTCTTTTTGTTGAAATTGTTATCCTGGATTTCGTAGTCGTATTTCTTCTTTTTCTTTTCATAACAAACCTTTGACTGTAATCCTTTTAATTAAAGCGAATTATCGTTCATCAAAATATAGGTTAAAAATTAATAAATTTCATATTGTTTTAAAATTTTTTTCATCGGCATGTTTTTTTCCGCTAAATTACCTTTTAACAATCAATCAATTTATTGTTTTTTTGATTACCTTAAAAAATTCATTTTGTTCCTTTCTTATGGAACTTCATTCAACCGACGGCGGTTATTAGAAAATATTTGCGATTAATTCATTTTTTTGCCCAAAACAGGCGTTTTACATTTGTTATCGCAAAACTCGGCTTGTTATTTATGATCAGTAATTTTATATTAGGCAACTTATTATGAAACGAATAATCATTGTATTATTTTTAGCAATAGTATTTAGCTTCAATGGTTGTATCCCTTACGGGAAAACCCTCGAAAAGGGACCCGTACAGGAACGCGTAATTCCATTTAAAGCGCGGGATCACTTTTTAAGAGGTCTTTATCATCAACAAGAGGGACGCTACAACGAAGCTCTTGTTGAATATTATCAGGCTCTGCATTTTGATTCCACCTCCGCAACTATTTACCGAACCATCGGCGAAAATTACATGCGTCTCGGGCATTACGAGTCCGCGGAAATTATGCTGAAAAAGGCGTTGAATCTGGATCATCGGAACCCTTACACATTGAATTTATTGGCGGAGTCTTCTTTGCGAATGGGTAAGGACGATCAGGCGATTCAATATTACGAAAAGCTGTTAAAAATCACTCCCTACGATAACGACGCCCGCGAGCTGTTGATTTTGCTCTATGAAAAACAGGGTAAAGACCTGGATGTCGCCAGACACAACCGGATTTTAATGCAACTGTACGGCAAGAATAAAGATATGTTGTTTAAGATGGTTCAAATTTATTTAAAAAACAAACAATACGATTTAGCCGCCAAAAATTGCCGATCTATTCTTAAACTTGACAGTACCGAATCAAGAGCCTATTATTTTTTAGGTTTAATGGCGGAGCAGAAACAATACGCAGACAGCGCCATAATTTATTACAAACTCGCATTAAAATTTAAACCGATTTTTCCGCAAGCTCTTGACCGTATTACATTTCTTTATCGAACACAAAAAAACTGGCACGACATTATCCGGCTGTACAAACGGGTGCTTCAGAAAGACTCAACCTATATTCCGGGTAAAATTCTGCTGGCTGAATCTTATTTTTATCTGCAGCAATACGACAGCGCCCGCGCCCGGTTGCTTCCTCTGGTCGGTCAGCCCGATATTCCCTCGGGCGTTTACGAATTGTTGGGCAGAATCGAAGTTGAGTCCAAAAATTACAATTCGGCAAAAGAGCATTTTAAAAAAGCTGTGAAATTAAACGAGAAAAACAAATTCGCCTGGTTGTTTCTTGCTTTTACTTACACCGATATGGACAGTTTTGCTCAGGCTGAAAAAATTTATCAAAAAACGCTTAAATTATTTCCCGGGGATGTGACCATCTGGACGTTCTACGGGAATCTTTTACAAAATCAAAAAAAATACGAACAATCCATCGACGCGTTTAACAAAGCTCTGAAGATTGATTCTACCAACGAAAGCGCACTTTCGGGCTTAGCTATTTTGTACGAAAATCTTAAGATGTTTTCCAAGTGCGACAGCATCTACGAGATCGCCCTGCAGCGCCTTCCGAACAGCGCGCTGCTGCTTAACAATTACAGTTACAGTCTTACGGAACGGGATAAAGATTTGCAAAGAGCGCTGGAGATGGCTAAAAAAGCGATTCAACTACGTCCCAACAACGCGGCTTATCTGGACACTTACGGCTGGGTGCTTTACAAGCTGAAAAACTATCCCGAAGCCGAAAAATACATCAAAAAATCAATTGAACTGCGGGATGATTCGGACGTGGTTCTGGAACATCTGGGAGATGTTTACAAAGCCATGGGTAATCTGGAGCAGGCTGTTTTTTACTGGAAAAAAGCGCTCGAGCTAAAACCGGAAAACGAACGGTTAAGAAAAAAAATTGAAGAGATTGCGAAATGAAACATATTTTTTTAATTATTATCTTTAGTTTAATCGTTTTGCAGGGATGCAAAACACAGCGGGTTTTTGTGAAAAAACAATCTCCCAACCCGACTTACAGAGAGTTTTTGGAATTTCACGAACAATGGCAAAAAAGCATTCGTACCTTCAAAGGTCGGGGGCGCATTACTCTGGACACTCCGCAGTTCTCCGGGAATTTCGAAGCCGACATTTACTCCAAGGGCAGTGATTCCCTCCTTGTTTCGGTGAGCGGATTCATGGGAACCCAGGTGGGAAAGGTTTTTGTGGGGAGAAATCGTTTCATTTTTTACAACCAGTACGACAACCAGTTTGTTACCGGGCGGAAAGAGGACTTCGGACAAACCACGTTTCTTCAGTTTCCCATTTCCATTTCCCGGCTGCGGGAGGTCTTTCTGGCTCAGGATCATTTTAATATCCTGAAAAAAGAAAAATTTGAAAAGAAAGAAAATACTTATTATCTAAGTGCACAAAACGGTAAATTCCGGTACAACATCTGGTTCGACGAATCTAACTGGATGATTACAAAGATCGAATACATAGAAGACGACCAACTGCTTTTCTTTAAGGAATACAAAAAATTCGTGAACAAGGACGGAATTTATTTTCCTTTGCTGATCAATTTTGTTCGTCCTTCGGAAAAACAGGGGATGAGCGTCATTTTCAAGGAAATTCAAATAAACAAGCCGGTTTCGGCGGATGTTTTCAAAGTGAAGGTAAGCGATAACGCACAGCAAGTTTTAATTCCGTCAAATCAATTGTAAAAAGTGGTGATTGCCATGGATTTATCAATTGTCATACCTTTTTATAACGAACAGGATTCTTTGCGGGAATTGGTGGAAAAAATTTATGAAATAGTTGTACCGCTGCAATATTCATTCGAAATTATTTTTATTGACGACGGCAGTACGGACGAATCTTTTCCGAGATTAATGGAAGCCAAAGCGAATCATTCCGAAATCAAGATCATCCGTTTCCGTAAAAATTTCGGAAAGAGCACGGCGCTTTCGGAAGGCTTTAAACGCGCAAAGGGTGAAATTGTCATTACCATGGACGCCGATCTGCAGGACGATCCCGGCGAAATACCCAACTTAATCAAAGCTCTGGAAAATTATGATCTGGTTTCAGGATGGAAAAAGAAACGTCACGATCCGATTACCAAAACAATTCCGTCCAAATTCTTCAATTTTATAACGCGGATTTTAACAGGAATTAAGATTCACGACTTCAATTGCGGATTAAAAGCCTATCGCAAAGAAGTCATAAAGGCGATTCCCGTTTACGGCGAGCTGCACCGCTATCTTCCGGTTCTGGCGCATTGGCAGGGCTTTAACGTGGGTGAAATTGCCGTAAAGCATCACCCGCGAAAATTCGGAAAAACCAAGTTCGGAGCCCGGCGTTTTTTGAGCGGATTTTTTGATCTCCTTTCGGTTCTCTTTATCACCCGCTATCGGCAAAAGCCCATGCATCTCTTCGGGCTGTTCGGTTTAATCAATATCATGGTCGGTTTCGCGATTTTGCTTTATCTGACAATTCTCTGGTTTCAGGGTATCGGAATCGGAAGACGACCCTTGCTCTTTTTAGGCATTCTGTTGGTTATTGTCGGCGCGCAGTCTTTTTCTTTGGGTTTGATCGGAGATATGCTGATTAGCACCAGAGACACGAGACCAAAATTTGCCGTAAAAGAAGTAATTGAATAAAACAGTTGATGACTTCGTAAAAAGTAAAACGATATGTGTTTTTATTTGTTTTGAAAACGCTTTCCCTGTCAGGGGGTTAAAAGACGGAAACGCGCGAATACAAAATCCGAATAAATTAAATTGAAACGGACTTTTTACGGATTTATCATTATTATGAATCGGACATTTGTTTAATTCTGACCGTGGCATTATGGATCAAAAATATCGAAAATATTCCGTAATTATTCCTTCGTATAACCGCGCCGACGAAATTAAGGAATTGCTGACTTCGCTTGCCCGGCTGCAATTCCCTTCGGAACGGTTCGAGGTTATTGTGGCGGACGACGGTTCCACGGACGAGACCGAATCGATTGTTAAAGAAGCGCGGGAGAATTATTCTTTTGAATTAAAATACTTTGTTCAAAAGAATCAGGGACCCGGAGCCGCGCGTAATTTGGGAATGAAGAACGCCGCGGGCGATTTCTTCATTTTTATCGATTCGGACGTTACGGTTCCGCAAAATTGGCTGACCAATATCGATAAAGCTCTTCACGAACAAAACGGAGACGCTTTCGGCGGACCCGACACCTACCGCAAGGATTTTCCGCCTCTCCTTAAAGCCATCAATTATTCCATGACCTCATTCCTCACCACAGGAGGATTAAGAGGCAAAAAGGGAAAGAAGTTAGCCCGCTTTTACCCGCGTTCGTTTAATATGGGTTTAAGCCGCGCTCTGTGGGAAAAGATCGGCGGATTTTCTTCCCTGCGGCACGGTCAGGACATCGAATTCAGCAATCGGATTATTAATTCCGGAGCAAAAGTTGTTTTTGTCCACGATGCGCCGGTTTATCACAAACGGCGGACAAATCTGCGCCGCTTTTTTAAACAGGTTTTCAACTGGGGGGTGGCGCGCATCAATCTTTACAAAATAGATTCCCGGATGCTGGAACTTGTGCACGCCCTGCCCGCCTTTGCCACCTTGTTTACGCTTTTGATTATCGTTCTCGCCGTTCTGTGGACGCCGGCTCGAATTCTGCTTCAAATAGGACTGTACGGCGGTATTTTGCTGATTCTCGTTTCCATGATCGACGCCGTTTTTAAATACAAAGAAATCAAACCCGCTCTGTATTTACCTATTGTAATTCCCTCACAGATTTTCGGATACGGTCTGGGATTTATTTATAATTTCATCCGAAGGGTTATTTTGAAAAAAAGCGCAAAAGTAGGTTTTCACAAAAATTATTATAAATGAAAAGGGATATGTTATGAGCCCTAAAAAACAAAAAAAATCGGCAAAAAAACCCGCCCCGCTACCACAGACAAAATCATTTTCGCTATCCACCCGAACGCAGGACTATTTGTCGATAGCTTTTATCTTTATTTTTCTGCTGATCCTTTTAAAACCATTGGCTATCGATCATCTATCGCCCCAGGGCGTTGACGTAGTCGGTTCCATTGCCAAGATGCATTCGGTGAGGGAATTTCATCAGAAAACCGGGGAAACGGCTCTCTGGAATCCCAGTATTTTTGCCGGAATGCCCATTTATTACCGGCTTAGTCCAAAGGCTTTTTCTCTGGATAATCTCTTCCGCATTCTTTCGCGGTTTCTGCATTCGGTTTTTATTTACTATCTCTTCGGAGCGCTCGGCGCTTTTTTTCTGTTCCGTTATTTGGGAATGACGCCTCTTTTGAGTTTAATCGGAGCGCTATCCTTTGTTCTGATGCCGCATTACAAATCGCTGTACAGCGAAGGACACATGGCTAAACTACAGGCTTTGATGTATCTTCCCTGGGTCTTTTTAACATTCCGCTATTTCATCGACAGGCGGACAATTTTAGCGGCGGCTCTGTTCGCTTTGACGTTTGGGCTGCAAATTCGCACCCAACATTATCAGATAGTCTTTTACACCGGATTAGTGGTTTTTGCCCTGGGAATCTATCCCGTTTTAAAAGATTTGCTGGAAAAAAGATTCGCTGTTTTCTTTAAAACCGTGGGACTTTTAGCCGTCGCTCTTATTCTGGGAATTTCGATGGCTGCGCAACCGCTGTTTTTAGCCAAGGAGTACCTGCCCTATTCAAAGCGCGGTAAAACCACTATCGATGTGTCCTCCCAAAAACCGTCAACAAGCGCAAAAAATCAGGGAGTTTCGTTTGATTACGCCGTTCAGTGGTCAACACATCCCGCCGAACTGCTCACCTGGTTATTGCCCCGATTTTACGGCGGAATGTCCGCGGAACGTTACGACGGAAGCAAATTTTCGAATCTGAAGGGACAAATGATTCCCACTTACTGGGGACACATGCCCTTTACGCAAAGCTACGAATACATGGGCGTCATCATTCTGATGCTGGCTTTGATCGGCTTGTTGAGCAACTGGCGAAACGTGCTAATTAAAAGTTTATTCTTTTTGTTCCTGGTTTTCGTATTCCTGTCGTTCGGGCGCCATTTTAAGGCTTTTTACAGTCTGTTCTTTTATTACATTCCCTATTTTAACAAGTTCCGCGCGCCCATGATGAGCGTAACCGTTTCTTACTTTATTATCGTTGTTTTTGCCGTTTACGGTCTTAAATATTTGCTGGATCTTGCCGGACAAAAATTAGACTTAAAACAGCAAAAAATCGTTCTGTACACGGTGGGCGGCTTTTTTGTTTTGGGAGTTTTTCTGTGGTTTTACAGTCTCGGTGCTTCTTTTACCAAACCAAGCGGAGAAGCGTATCAGGGACAAACTCTGGAAATCATTCGTCAGATTCGAAAAGAATTTTTTCAGCGGGATTTAATCCGCTACTTCTTCCTTGTGATATTAACCGGCGGGGCGATTTTTGCCTTTTTAAAACGGAAGTTTCCCGCCCTTGCTCTGATTATTGTTTTGGGACTGCTGAACGTGTTCGATCTTGTTCAGGTGCAAAGCCGCGTAAAACCCGAATTTACGGACACCAAACGCCTCGAAAGACAATATTTCAAAAAGAACGATATCGACAACTTTCTTTTGCAGGATAAAGATCTATTCCGGATTTTTCCGGCTGGCAAGTTGTTTTCCGATAATCGCTGGGCTTATTACCATCAAACCATCGGCGGTTACAGCCCGATTAAAATGTACGTGATCGAAGAACTGGTTGAAAAGAATATTTACAACGGATGGGACGCCAGGCTGCCTTTTAACTGGAATGTGCTTAAAATTTTAAATGTCAAATATGTGATTACGCAACAGCCGATTCAGCACCCGTTTCTCCGTCTGGTAAAAAAGAATCCCTCGGGCACCCTTTTTGCCTATTATTTTACCGGGCACCTGCCAAGAGCGTTTTTTGTAGGTTCTTACAAAGTGATTAAGGACGAACGTCAGCGATTGAGAGCCATTAACAGCCGGGAATTCGATCCCGCAAAAACCGCGTTGCTGGAAGAAAAGCTTTCCGCGCCGATTTCTCAACCGGACAGCAGCTACACGCGGGTTCTGAGCTTTACTCCCAACGAAATCAAGTTTGATGTTTACACCGATAAGCAAAGTCTGTTGGTGCTTTCCGAAGTTTATTATCCGCCGGGCTGGAAAATTTATATTGACGGCAAACAGGCGGATAAAATTTACAAAACGGATCACGCGGTTCAATCGATTATCGTTCCGGCGGGTCGGCACAAGGTGGAGATGAAGTTTCATCCCGATTCCTATTTTAAGAACATCAAAATTTCTTACGCCTCATTAGGCTTAATATATTTGGTGATCGTCGGCTGGTTGGTTCAATCTTATTTGGTTCGTAAATCGGGAAAAGATTCGGCTTAAGCGTTTGCAAAGTGTTGCGAAAAGCCGGAATCCGATATCCGGGGAAATTTACGAAAAAACCGTGTCCGAAACGATGAGGGTTTTATGTTTCTGCTAATTACGCCCATGCGCAATGAGCTTGGGCTGATTGACGATTTGACGTCCTGCGTGATAAACAGTAGCTGGCAACCGGATTTGTGGATTATTGTGGATGACGCAAGTACCGACGGAAGCGGAGAAAAACTCGATAAATTGCAGCAGCGCCATTCTTTTATTCGGATTCATCATCTGGATGAGCGGCGGGAGTACATGGGTTTTCATATTTCCGAAGTGCTTCGGCAGGGACTGAAAGCAGCCGGAGAAAAGCTTTCGGAAGCGGATTACATTGGCTTTTTGGACGCGGACATTCGTTTCGGCTCGTCTTACTGGCAACGATTAAAAGACTTTCTTGATTCCGATCCCAGGGCGGGAATTGTTTCCGGAGTGCTTTGCTCCAGAAATGCCAAAGGATTGTGGCAAATCGAACCGTTTCAACGCATCGACAATCCGCGCGGCGGGCTGCGACTGGTAAAAAAAGAATGTTTCGAAGATATCGGCGGCGTGCCGCGCAGCCGCGCCTGGGACCCTGTAATGAATGTCAAAGCCCGCGTCCGCGGCTGGGGTGTTTATGTGTTAACCGAGGTGTACGCCGCAAGCGTGCGTGCAACGGACGAGCGCTTTGACCGAAAAACAGGAGAATTGAGCCGCGGACAAAGAGACTGGCATTTGCATCATCCTTTTTTTCAGGTATTGACAAGAGCTTTTTTTAAGGCACTGAAAGGCAACTCCTCCGGAGCCTGGTACTATGTTCTGGGGTATCTGCGCGAATGGCGCAGGGGCGGCGAACAATTCCCCGATCCTGATGTGCGATCCTATTACCGAAGAGAACGCTCCAGGGAATGGCTGAGAATGATTCGGGCGCGAATTTTGGGCGGAGAAAATCCACACAGCCTTATTCCTCAGAAAATCGTGCCCGAAGAAAAAATTTTTTACTAAACGAAACGAGTCGAACCAATCTTATTAACCGTTTACTTTGTCAGATGCTTTTGACTAAGCTTATTGAAAATTCCGGTCATTTGTCGATAGATCCGGTTAAGCTTCCGGAATCTTTTTACCGGAAAGCGGATGTAGCGCGTGTGGCTCGCGATTTATTGGGGAAGCTGCTCGTCAGTAACAGCGGCGGGCGGCGGACTTCCGGCTTTATTGTGGAAACCGAAGCCTACGGTGGCGTTCGTGACCGCGCCTCGCACGCCTGGAACGGCAGACACACGGACAGAACTT
>JAADIP010000039.1 GCA_013151275.1 Calditrichota bacterium
AAGTCGCCTTTGATAACGATACAACGTACACATTAATAATGAGGGAATACGGTAAAGACATCGACACGCCGGATTCACTTTTAAGCTGGAGTTTTATGGTTAGTAATGATTCCCTGAAATTTGATTACGATGTTGAAACAACTAGACTAATCTTAAGCGCTCCGCAATTTGACGGCAAGGTGCAATTGATTTGCATTTTAACCGACGATAGCTCGGCAAGTGTGCGCGATACCATTCAGGTGACCGTTTCGCCCACCACCGGCGTTGAAGATCAGTCGCTTAGCCGGATTCCGGGAAAATACGATCTATATCAGAATTATCCCAATCCGTTCAATCCGGAGACAAAGATTAAATTTGCCCTGCCTAAAGCGGGACATGTCAAACTGGTGGTTTACAACATTCTTGGCAAAAAGGTGGCGACGATCTTTGAAGGGGATAAACCGGCGGGTTATCATGTTGTCACGTTTAACGGTTCGAATCTGGCGAGCGGGGTTTATTTTTACCAGTTACAGACGGAGGGTTTTGCGAAGGTTAAAAAGTTCATTTTGCTCAGATAAAGTGTTAAAGGGGGAAAGCGGCGGGGAAGCCAAGGTCGTTAACGACCTTTTAAAAGCCCCTTAAGGGGCTTGAACCGTATCGTGCACACTTGAACATTCAGCGCCGTTTTTCCCATTTTTCACCCCCTGACCATACCGCTAAAAAGCTGTTTTCGGACGACGCGCCCCGTAAATCGCCTCGCAGGGCGCGTTTTTTGTAACATGCTTTTCCAGTTTTTTACACCACAACGCTAAAAATGTGCGGCACGTTCCAGAGCCGTCAATGGCGTCATCCTTGGGAAATTCCGCATATTCACAGCGCAAATCGCAAAATTTTATCCGGCTTGTGTTTACTCCCGCATTACCGTCGTCCATAATTTCACTCTCGTCTTTTTGAAAACAGCCCAAAATTAGTAACGGATTCAGTTAAATGCAATCATCATCTCTGCGGTGTTTTTAAGGGATGTTTGCTTTGTTCAAAAAAAGTCTTTTGCAGCTCAAGAGTTTTGGTATCCGCCTTTACCGCTTTAATCACCGGAATCAATTGTTCCACTTTGTGTTCAAAAATCATCCTCCCAAGTTCCGCGTTGGCTGCGTGGGCATCGCCGGCATAGTGATCCGGAAAACGGGCGTACCACCAGATTCCCGTCCGCACGCCCTGCAAATGATTCAGGCGCTTTTGATCTTCGCCGCTTTGCAGTTTAACATATTCCGATTTTACCGGATCGGGGTGATGCGCCGTCATCAGCGAAGTTTCCCCTTCGCCCGCGTGATAATCAAAAGCGGACTTTTGTTTTTCCGAGATTTTTTTGTTGAACGCCTCATCCGGTCGCGGTTGATAGAGAAAAACCGCGTAATTTTTTTCCGATTCTAACTGCGTCTGACAAAAATATTCCAGAAAGCTATTGTTGCCTCCGTGCCCGTTTACCAGCAAAATCTTTTCAAAGCCGTTGCGAGCCAATTCGTCGCACGTTTCCTGCAGCATGTTCCGGACCAGATCATGGCTGTAAGCAATGGTTCCCGGTTGATGTTTGGCTTCGTAAATCTGACCGACAAAATAAGGCGGGAAAACCACCACATACTCCCTTTTAGCGGCTTCTACCACGATGGCGCGAATATTTATCATATCGGTTCCCAGGGGAAGATGCGGTCCGTGTTTTTCCAGAATGCCAAGAGGGATGACGCAGGTTTTTGCCGATTGTTCAACGGCTTTGGGGAAATCCGTTGCCGTGAGCTCTTCGTATTGAACGGGAAGTAACGGTTGCATTTTGATGTCCTCCTTTTCAATGATGTTTTTGGACGGCGATTACTCGAATTTAAACCGCTTTGGGTTGGTTTTGAAAATAAATCGTAAAACAAACGCCATACCCGCGAAACTCAATCCGCTTAAAAAGCCGAGCCAAATGCCGTTAACGTTCAAGTGAAAGACAAAGCCCAGTAAATAACCGACCGGAAGCCCTAAAATCCAGTAAGCAACAAAACTCAGGATCATGGGAATTTTAACATCGGTCAATCCGCGTAAAACAGCGATTCCGGCAGCCTGCGCCCCGTCCGAAATTTGAAACAGAGCGGCGATCACCAGCAGTACGGAAGCCATGGCTATTACCTCGGGGTCGTTGATAAAAAACAGAGGCAACCGGTTTCGGAAAACGATAAACAGAAAGGCGAAAACAGTCATGCTTATCACGGATAACAGAATGGTGGCAAATCCGGCTCTTCGTAAATTGCCGATATCTTTGGTTCCCATAAACCTTCCCACGCGAATAGTCCCGGCGGCGGTAATTCCCAGAGTGATCATAAACGACATGGAAGCCAAACTTAAAGCAATTTGATGCGCAGCCAGCGATTTGCTCCCTAACCAGCCGATCATTACGGCTGAAAAAGAAAAAGCTCCGACTTCAAAAAAATGCTGGAATCCGGTAGGAAAACCAAGATTGGCAATCTTTTTAATGACGTTAAATTTCAATCCTTTTAAGGAGATCGAAGGTTGAAAAGGTTTAAATCGTTTGTTTTTGTGGACATAAAACAACAGAGCCGCAGCCTGAAAGCAGCGCGTTAAAAAAGTCGAAATTCCGGCGCCTTCCAGACCCAGAGCAGGGAAGCCCCAATGCCCGAAAATCAATAACCAGTTTCCGAAAACGTTCACCACATTCGCCGCGAGCATAACGTACATGGCGGGCTGCGTAATACTCAAACCTTCTAAAAATTGCTTTTCAGATTGAAAAATAACAAAGGGAATAAAACTTAAACCGATAATTTGAGCGTACGGAATGGCTATTTCGACCACAGCCTGAGGTTGATTCAAATAGGCTAAGCCGCGGGCAAAGATAATTATGATAATCGCCAGACTCAAGCTAAATATCGTGTTCAGCCAGAAGCCGTTTTGCAAAATAATTCCGCACTGTTTAAGATCGTTCTGCCCTTTGGCAATGGCGACCAACGGAGTAAGAACCAAGGATAAGCCGAGCCCGAATACCAAAAATAAAAACGCTAAACCGTTAACCAGCGAAGCCGCGGCTAACGAGTCGGCGCCCACACGACCGACCATCATGCTATCGACAAAGCCGAGCATCACATGCCCTAAATGAGCAATAGAAACCGGATAAGCTAACCGCAATGTCTCTTTGAAATGTTCGGGATAATTTTTAAGCGTCATTTTCCAAAGAATGAATTAGTTCAAAAAGATAGTTATTTAACTAAATAAAAAGCCATCCGTCAGAATAAATCAGATCAAAACGGATGGCTTGTATTACGCGACAGAGAGAAAAACTAAAGTTCATTAATAATTTTAGTGTACAAATTTAATAATTCCTGCTCGGGATCTTCCGAATAACAAGCGGTAATTTCTTCAAGCGGAGTTTGCAGTTTTTGCAGTAATAATCTCGCCTGATGCCAGGTGGGAATCCAGACCAGGCGGCGGCGCATGGTTTCTTTGTTTCCCAACAGTTTTTCGAAGTGGGCGACATTTAAAACAAAGTAAATATTATTTGGGAAAGGCGACGAAACTTTAACTGATTTCGACGGGTCCCAAACAAAACATCCGGGATGCGGATCCCATATCAGTCCGTTTTCTTTCAAGTTTTTTGCAAAAATACACACTCGTTCGGTAAAGGGAATCGGTGCCAAATCCGCTTTCGGATTAAAGGGTGTTGATTTCATACCTTCCTCGGTTCGTTAATCACACAAATTGTTAAGAATAAATCCGTTTATATCGTATTTTTTTTAACGCGCCCCACAATTGCAAGGCAGTCAAGTTTTTACTTTATCACAGTTTATACCGTCTAAAAACAATTTAACGAAAAAAAAGAAAAATTCCTAATCAAACATTAAAGAGGGAACGTGACTCGTAATGCGTGACGAGTAACAGAGTAACCATTAACCTCAAACCTGCACCGCTTAACTCTTAACCCTTAACCCTTAACGAATATGTGACCAGCAGCCAGAGACAAGCGACCAGTAACCAGACGCCGGAAAAGCCCCTTCACCCTTAACCCTTATACCCTTACACCCTTCACCCCTGACAATTCTCTCTGGATAAAATGTAAACAATACTTGACAAAAAGTATATAATACATTACATTTGTCCCAAAGCTAATAGAAACGGATCTGCCATGAAAAACCGAATTCGTTATTACCGACATATCAATAATGAAATGACCCAGCAGGCGCTGGCTGAAGCCGTGAAGGTTACAAGACAAACTATTATTGCCATTGAAAAAGGCTCTTTTAATCCCTCCGTAAGACTCGCCCTTAAAATGGCGCATGTCTTTGGCGTAACCGTGGAAGAGCTTTTTCAATTAGATGAAGAAGAGTTACCGAAAAAAACGGAGTCGTCGCCATGAAAGTAAATTCAAGTATCATTAAAGCTTTGTGGTTATTGGTGATCGTGCTTTTGGTGATGGGCGGAAGGGCAATGCCGATGCCTCTGTTGATTGCCCTGTTGCTTATCGTCTTTTTTGCGCCGATCATTCGCGAATTCCGACCTCAAACCGATCTGGATGAAAGACAATTGCAGATCAGCCATCTTTCGAGTCACATTTCTTTTTACGTGTTCATCGCTTTAACGGTTCTTGTGATGTTAAAAGATTACATCGGTAAAGGGCAAAATCCCCCGCCCTATTTATACATGCTTCTGTTGATTCCCCTGCTCGTAAAACTCCTGATCAGCGTGTATCAGAACTACGATCCGCGCCGCGTCGCCTTTTGGATCGGTTATGGCTGGCTTGGGGTCTGGGCTTTATTCATTGTTCTATCGCACGGAATTTCGCCGGAAGCTCTGATCGAATTAACGCCCTTTTTAGCGGTTATTGTTTTAGCGGTTCTTTTTCGGAAAAAGATATTGATAAGCGGCGTGTTGTTTATTGTATTTGCGATTGGTTTAAGTCTGTTTTTCAGAGGTTGGCTGCGGCTTGATCTTTATGTGCGTCTTTTAATGTACGCTCTTGTGCCTTTACCGCTGCTTATCAGCGGAATTGTTTTAATTTGGAATTATGCGGAAGGGAGGAAAACAAAATGAAAAATTTTAAACTAAGTTGCGTTTTGATTCTGTTGATTTTCTTCGCCTATCCTTCCACGATGCGCGCCAAAGAAAGCAATCGTCTGGGTATTTCGCTGGTTTTAAGCGGACATATTTTTATCGGAGTTAAGTACCGGCACTTTTTTAACGATAACCATTCCGTGCAGTTTACCTTTTATCCCCTGCTTATTCCCGGAAAAAAGTTTCCTTTTGCCTTTAGTACCGGGTACGATTACTTTGTCGGAGACGGTAAATGGCAGGGCAAGTTAGGCGCGGAATTCGCCGCGATCGTCAGTCCGCCGGATCCCGATCAACGGAAAATTTTACCATTGTTGAATTTTACTCCCGGCTTCAGATACAATAGCCATGCGGATCAGGCATTGGGCGGCGCTTTGTGGTTATCTTACTTTTTAAAAAAGGCGAATAGAAAAGTTGCGCCCACGGGTTTGGAATTTTGGTACGATCTTAAATGGTAAAAGAAGTCTGTTATCGCAGGTTTCGGATAAGTTTTTTACTTGCATCTGAATCCTCAAAGAATCAAATTCCCGTTACATGAATTATGATTTTGAAAGGCGAATAATGCGCTTACCGGTCCCATGGGAAGAATTCCTGAAGCCGTTCCTGAATCTGAACGAATTTTATCGCGATTTGGAATTATTCCTGAAGCCGTTCCCGGACATCTTACCGCGAAACGATTTGATTTTTAATGTATTCCGTCAGGTGCCCGCGGATAAAGTCTGTTGCGTCCTTTACGGCGAAGACCCCTACCCGCGATCGGCTTCGGCTAACGGCATTGCTTTCTGGGACGCCGAAATCGAAAGCTGGGAAAATCGTACAGTCGGTAATTCGATGAAAAACATCTTAAAGGCTTTGCTGGTTGCTCACGGATTAGCCGATTACCGCACGCCGATTTCCGAATGTCGGAAAATCGCGGAGCAAACCGGAATTAAAGAGCCCGCGGAATTGTTCGGGCGCTGGTTAGAAAAGGGCGTTCTTTTGGTGAACGTGGCTCTGACATTTTCTTCATTT
>JAADIP010000059.1 GCA_013151275.1 Calditrichota bacterium
TAAACTGGAAATTCCGCCGCTCCGCGATCGTAAAGAAGATATCCCTTTGCTGGCAAACCACTTCATTAAAAAATTTAATCACTTGCAGGCTAAAAATATTGAGGGCGTAAGCAACGATGTTCTGGAAATTCTGATGCATCACTCTTACCCGGGCAATGTCCGTGAGTTGGAAAATATCATTGAGCACGCCTTTGTCCTTTGTTCTGATGCGATAATTCAACGAAAGCATCTGCCAGTTTACTTGTTTGAAAATAAACACAATAACGATTCCGAAAATTATCATCAAAAACTCGAAGACATCGAAGCGGAACTCATTATCCGCACTTTGCGCGAACACCATTGGAATCGGCAATCAGCCGCCAGGGCGTTGAATATTCACAAGACCACGCTCTTTCGCAAAATAAAGCGTCTGGGGATTGAGCTGCCCAAAACGGACGGGCGTCATAAACCTGACCGCAGATTAGACCGCAGATTAAGCTGATTACACAGATTGCGCTGATTAAACTAAGGTGTTTTGATTTTTAGCGCTTAAAATCATCAGAATTTTTTCCGTTTTCGTTTCAATTTCAATTTTAAATTCACTTTCTTTTGTGTACCTGTTGGTTATTTCTTCTACGTTCTGTCATTTCGAACGCAGTGAGAAATCTTGTAATTTCGATATAAGAAAAAGATTTCTCGTCGCTAAGCAAAATGACAATGATCGACCCTTTTAAAGCGGACACATCCAAATTTTAAATTCACTTTATACTCAGCGCACTTTAAGAATTCATTGTGAGTTTTGTGGTTATTATTCCCCGCAGAAGAGGCAGAGTACGGTTGCATGGTGTTGCGCTATTTTTTTGATATCAATGCATTATTGCAACTCCGGCTCTGCATTACGACTTTTCCTCAACAAAGACATCTATTTATTTTTATGCTACTTAAACTACCTTGTTACTTTTGGCACAATAATTGAAATCCTTTCGGATAAAATTTAACAGGAACAGGAAGCTATGAGACTTGCAATGCCTTTATGGCAAAACAGAGTCGCGCCCGTTTTTGATACCTGTTCAAAAATAAAGCTTTATGACATCGAAAAGGGAAAGATTATCGGAATCGAAACGATCAACCTGCGCAACATGAGCGTGGGACAACGGCTCAGAGCAATCTACGGGCAAAACGTCGAAGTTCTCGTTTGTAACGGAGTGAGTTTGTTTTACCGGGCGTGTCTGCAAACTCATTACATTCGGGTCTTCCCAAATATTTACGGGAAAGAAGAACAGGTTTTAAAAAGTATTATTTTAAAACCCGGCAAAAATTAAAAACATACTTTAAGAGGAAGCAAAAATGGATCAATCCCGCCGAACATTTCTGAAGACGCTCGGTCTGGTTTCATTTTCAGCGGCAGGCGCAAAAAAGAGCAAAGCCACTCCAACAAACATTCTCTCCGACGATCGCATGGGAGTGCTCGTTGACACCACCGTCTGCATCGGATGTCGCCGTTGCGAGTATGCCTGTAAAGCGGAACATAATCTGCCGGCAGGCGATATCGACGATTATAATGACCGCTCCGTATTTGAACGCCTGCGCCGACCCGATGCGGACGCTTTGACGGTAGTGAATCAATATCCTAACGACAAAGAAGATCGGTTGCCCGTTACCGTTAAAGTTCAATGCATGCATTGCGATCATCCCGCATGTGTTTCGGCGTGTATTGTGGGAGCGTTTTCCAAACAAAAAAACGGCGCCGTAATTTGGGACGAAAGCCGTTGTATCGGCTGCCGGTACTGCATGGTCGCCTGTCCTTTTCAAATTCCCGCTTTTGAATACGACAAAGCCATAGAACCCAAAATCATGAAATGTGATTTTTGCTACGAAAACCGCACTTCCAAAGGCGGAATTCCGGCGTGCGTGGAAATCTGTCCCGTCGAAGCTCTTACTTTTGGCAAACGCTACGAATTGGTTCAATTGGCTCACGAAAAAATCCGCCGCAATCCTGACCGTTATTTTGATCACCTATTCGGCGAACATGAAGTCGCCGGCACATCGTGGCTTTATCTCGCCGGACAGGATTTCAAGAGCCTCGATTTTCCGGACGTCGGAACCGATCCCGCTCCGGGCGCCACCGAACCCATTCAACACGCCATTTTCAAATTCTTTGTTCCGCCGGTCGCGCTCTACGCCCTTTTGGGCGGAATTATGTGGTTAGGAAAACAAAATCGGGAAGAGGAGGAATAAGACATGGATGAACTGTTGAAGCCTGCTCCGGTAAAACGACCTTTTCTTTCGACCGGCGTAATCATTTTGATTGTCCTGGCTTTAAACGGAATTGTCTGGAGTATTTTAAGGTTTGGCTTGGGTCTTGGCGCCGTTACAAATTTGAACAATCAGTACCCCTGGGGATTATGGATCGGAATTGACGTGGCTGCCGGAGTAGCCCTTGCCGCCGGCGGCTTTACCACATCGGCTCTGGTGCACATCTTTTACCGCGAAGATTTCCGTGTTTTGGTTCGTCCCGCAATTATGACCGCTATGCTGGGTTACACCTTTGTGGCGGTCGGGGTTATGTTTGATCTCGGTCGATATTACAATATCTGGCATGTGCCTGTCATGGGTAACAGCAACTCCGTATTATTCGAAGTCGGTATTTGCGTAATGACCTACCTTGGCACGTTGTACATTGAATTTTTCCCGATTGTCACCGAGCGCTTTATCGGCAAAGTCCATTTAAAAGGCGCCCTTCGATTTCTGAATCGTCCCATCGACTCTGCTCTGCGTTGGATAGACAATTTTCTGGATAACACCATGTTCTTTTTCATCCTTTTGGGCGTGGTGCTTTCATGCCTGCATCAATCTTCGTTAGGCACGTTGATGTTAATCGCCGGACCCAAAATCCATCCTTTGTGGCAAACGCCCATTTCTCCGTTGTTGTTTTTGCTTTCAGCCTTTGCCGTGGGCTTCCCCATGGTTATCATGGAATCTCTGTCGGCTTCCCGTTCATTGGGCTTAAAACCGGAAATGGATGTATTGGCTCGATTAGCCCGTTTTGTCGGTCCGCTTTTAGGCGTTTATTTAGCCTTTAAAATCGGCGATATGGTTATTCGCGGAACCTATGTTTATCTGAATGAAATCAATTTTGCCAGCGTCATGTGGGTTGTCGAAATTCTCTTCGGCGTCATCATCCCCATACGCATGTTTTTCTGGGATAAAGTTCTGCGATCCCGGACTCTGTTATATTTGGCGTCTCTGCTGGTGATTTTCGGGGTTTTGATAAACCGCTTTAATGTGTTCATTACCGCCTATACGCCTCCTTACATCCTTAAACCTTACAAGCCTTCGATCGGAGAAATCTCCATTACGATCGGATTAATCTCGCTTGAGATTTTACTTTACCGGACTTTGGTGATGATTTTTCCGGTTCTGGCGCAGCCCGATAAAAACTATCGACCCAAAGCTAAGTTTGCCATACGCGGAGTAATAAGATGAAATCGACAGCGAAAATTATCTGGTTAATATTTTTCAGCCTGAGTATCGGTTTTGGGCAGCGCGTCGGTCATCATGCCCAGTTTCCTTTAAGATGCGACGAATGCCATTACTGTTCAAAGCCCACCTACAATGAACCGTGCGTGAAAATTTGTCCCGATTTTATTCGCGAAGGAATAACCGTTCATCACTCGGTTGACGACGCTCCGTCTCTTTTTATTATTGATACTCTGGCAAATAAATACGCTCCGGCTGTATTCACCCACCGCTTACACGCCCGAATGGCGGAAATGATGGGCGGATGCGAATATTGCCACCACCATAATCCGCCGGGTAAAGTGAGACCGTGCATCGTTTGCCACACACGCCGGACGGTCGCAGAACCGATCTCTCCAGACCTTCTTTAAAAGGAGCGTACCATCAGCTATGCATAAACTGTCACCGCGGCTGGGACTCCGCATGGCAAAAAATGTCGGATTGCTATTCATGCCACCCGAAGATCTCCGCAGATATAAGCAAAGACAAGAAAACGCTGACCGAACTGGCTGAAAAGAGGCACCCCACTCCAAAGACTCCGAAATTGTTTTTATTGAAAAGCGCTTACGACGAAGCTCCGATTGTTACATTTTATCATAATCGGCACATCGTTCAATTCGGGCTTAACTGCGTCGATTGCCATCGCGGAAACGTCTGTACCGACTGCCATAAATCGCCGCAAAAACAAAGAACGGTTGTCCTGAATCATGAAAATTGTATGCCCTGCCATAAAAATGCCCTTGACGAAAATTGCAATAAGTGTCACGGCAACGAAAAAAAGCCGCCCTTTGACCACGCGAAAACAGGCTGGCGCTTAAAACCCTTTCATAAATCGCTGCCCTGCAAAAGCTGCCATCAGGATCAGACGGAATTTCAACCGCTGAAAACCGACTGCAATTACTGCCACAAAACCGATTGGAAAGTCGGATCGTTTAACCATAAAATCACGGGAATTCAATTGGACGAAAATCATCGTGAAATAGATTGTGAAATTTGCCATTTAAGTCGTAACTTTAGGAAGAAGCCCCAATGCGCGGAATGCCATGACGACAAAACGTTCCCCCGGGACATACCCGGTAAAAAGATAAAAAGGTAGGGAAGGGATGTTTAGTAAGATCGCATTTAAGTTAATTATAACGACTTCCCTTTTGGCGATTTTAATTTTTAGCGGTTTCGCCTTTTTAACCATCCGTTCACAAAACGCCTTATTGCTTGATCAGGTAAAAAATTTTGTTAACGCCCAGAGCGAAACCATTAAAAACAGCACAAAAGTCGCGATGCTCGGCAACAACAGGGAGGTCACCCACGCGATAATTCGCACCATCGGACAACAGCCGTGCATCCGCCAGGTGCGCATATTGAACAAAGAAGGGCGGGTGATTTACGCGGCGGACAGTTCGCAAATTAACATGGTTGTGGATAAAAAAGCCGAAGCCTGCTATTCCTGCCACGAATCGAATCAACCGCTTTCAAAACTTTCCATCTCGGAGCGCGCGCGAATTTACCTTCCGCCCGGAGGCACGTCACGGGTGATGGGTCTCATTAATCCCATTTACAACGAACCTTCGTGCTGGAAAGCCCCTTGCCACGCCCACCCCAAAACCCAGACAGTTTTGGGAGTTCTCGATCTTACGGTTTGTTTGAGCAAGGTTGATCGGGAAATCAAAGCCGCAAAACACAAGATGGCTCTGCTGGCGTTAGTATCCATTCTTGTTTTAGCCATTGTATTGTGGTTACTCGTCAAACAACTGGTGGATCAACCCGTTCAAAAATTATTGGTAGCAACAAGGGAGGTCGCATCCGGCAACCTTAATTACAAAGTGCCCGAGCTCGGGAATGACGAACTGGGCTTTTTGGCGAGATCGTTTAATATTATGACCCAAAAATTAACCGAAGCCCGCCAGCAACTATTTCAAATAGACAAGATGGCTTCGCTCGGTCGTTTGGCTGCGGGAGTCGCTCACGAAATCAACAATCCTTTGACCGGAATTTTAACTTATGCCAGTTTTCTTTTAAAGCGCACCAAAGACCAGCCGGAAATCAACAAAGACCTTGAGGTCATTGTCCGCGAAACCATGCGCAGCCGGGAAATCGTAAAAGGCTTGTTAGACTTTGCCAGACAATCGATTCCCAAAAAAATCAGAACGGATATTCATCAGGTAATCGAGCGGGCTATTACGGTTCTGGAAAATCAACTTTTATTAAACCACATTCAGGTTAAAAAACAATTTTCCGAAAACCTGCCGCAAATTTTAATCGATCCCAACCAAATGCAGCAGGTTTTTACCAATTTAATCGTAAACGCCGGTCAGGCTATCGGGCAGGGCGGCGGAACAATCACCATAACCACTGCGCTGACACGGCTGTCTCCGTACGGGATCGCACAGATAAGGCAGGCTTTGTGCCCCAAGGGTCACGAACTAATGGACGAGCAGACGCGGATTGACGGCTTGCCTTCAATCAAATTAAAAATCCGATTGAACGGAAAAGAATCGTTTGTTCATTTGGACCCCATATACGGACGGAAAAATTTTAAATCGGAAATCAGCATCAACGAAAAGGATCCTGTGGAAATACTTTGTCCGAAATGCAATATTTCATTGATCGACAAAAGTAAAAAATGTCCCGAATGTTCCGCTCCCGTTTACACTCTGGAAATTCCGGGAAAAGGTCAATTGCAGGGTTGTTTTACCTCTTCCTGCGGATGGCAGTACTGGGAGTACATCGAAAAGCAGGGACCGCGCGATTATATTGAAATCAAAGTTTCGGACACAGGCTGCGGCATTCCGCCCGAACTGATCAACAAGATATTCGATCCTTTTTTTACGACAAAAGGACAACAGGGCACAGGACTTGGTCTTGCCGTGATTTGGGGAATTCTTGAAAACCACGAAGGCATTATTTCGGTTGAAAGCAAAGTCGGGGCGGGCACGACCTTTACCATTCACTTACCCGTTAACTTAGATTAGAAGCGACATGGACGAAAAACAAAAACATTTGTTAGCCATTGACGACGAACCGGTAATTCTGGATGCCATCAAAAAAATCGGCGCTGCGGAAGGATGGCGGGTCGATACCGCCGCAGACGCGACCTCCGGCTTACACCTGGTACAAAAGCACGTTTTCGATCTTTGTTTGTGCGATATCAAATTGCCCGATCTGGACGGTTTCGGTTTTTTGGATGAACTGCGCCGGATGAATGTCGATCTGGCGGTAATCATGACCACGGGTTACGCCACCGTGGAAAACGCCGTCCAATCCTTGGAATTGGGAGCTATCGATTATTTGCCGAAACCTTTTACCGTTGACGAAGTGCTGAGCGCCCTGTATCGCGGATTTCGCTATGTCGAACTAATTTCCAAATTACGAAGCGCAAAACCCGGCTTGGATTCAATGATAGTTCCCTGCCCCATACAATATCGGCGGCTGGGCTACGGCAGTTGGTGCTTTATTGAAAACGACGGTTCGGTGAAAATCGGGGTTTCCGATCTCTTTCTTAAAATCGTGGATCCGATCCGCGCGCTCCGGCTACAACCCGTTGAAAGCGAGATAACGCAGGGATTTTCCTGCGCCGAAGTTGAAGCCGACGATGAGCTCGTTCATCCGGTCATGGCGCCAATCAGCGGACAGATAATAAGCGTTAATCAAAAATTGGAACAGGATCCGTCGTTAACGGAAAAAGACCCCTATTTTGAGGGATGGCTTTACACGATTATTCCGAAGAATTTAAATTATGAATTAAAATATTTAACTGCCTGTAATCAGGCTTACGGCTCGTAAACAGAGATTAAGACTTTAAAATAAAGGAGAGTTCTATGGGTGTTTTTCTACTTATCGTAGCCATCATTCTCTTCGTGATTGCCGATTTGATTATTCGAACAGTCTTAAAAAAAGCGGAAGAGAAAAAGTTAAAAAAACAACGCGAAGAAGCGCTTGCCGTTAATTTAAAACTGGATTACAGCCATGAATCCAAAACTTTGAAACGCGTGGAAGTGCCTAATCCCAGGGCTCGCATTCTGGCTGTGGACGACGAAGAAATTGTTCTCGACAGTTTCCGTAAAATCCTTGTTTTAGCCGGATATTCGGTGGATACGGTTCAGACTGGTCGGGAAGCATTGGGTTTGATCCAAAAGCGGCATTACGACTTTCTGTTTACAGACCTTAAAATGCCGGAGATGGACGGTATTGAAGTCTGTAAAGCGGCAAAGCACCTGCGTCCCGATATCGATGTTATCATCATTACCGGTTACGCCACAGTTGAATCCGCCGTCGAAACGATGAAATACGGCGCCATGGATTATGTGCAAAAGCCCTTTACCGAAGACGAATTGGTGGAGATGGTGAACAAATTTCTGATTCGCCGTCAGGAACGGATCAAAAAACAACTGAAATCGCGGGTGCACATCACGCATATCGGAGAATACGAAGCGCAGGACACCATCGATTTTTACATCCCCGGCGGTGTTTTTATTGCGCCGTGGCATACCTGGGCGGGAATAACCGAAAGCGGCGAAGTGCATGTGGGAATGGATGATTTTGCCTGTAAAATTATCGGCAAAGCGGATGCGGTTGAGGCGCCGAATCCCGGAATGGAAGTTAAGCAAGGTCAATTGTTGTTTAACATTCGCCTCGGTCAAAATACCGTGCCTTTCCACTCGCCCATAAGCGGACGAATAATTCAGGTCAACGGTAACGTGATTGAAAATCCCGATCGTCTGGAACTTACCTCTTACGAAAACAATTGGATTTGCAAGATTGACGCCGAAAAACTGGAGGACGATATTAAAAACCTGAAAATCGGGCAGGAAGCGGTTAAATATTTTGAAGAAGAGATCGATCGGCTCCATGCATACATTAAAAAATCCGTGACCAAAACCCATGACGAAGCAAACATTCCCGCGGACGGGCACATTTACATCGGCGAATTACGCGCCGTGCCCGAAAAAGATTTTAACGCCATTGTCAACGATTTTTTTCTTCCGAAAGCGTGAAAATCCGCCTTTTTAAATCAGGACGGAGTCTCTGCGTTGCAAAGGCTCCGTTCTTCTTTTATTTCATTGAAACTTTAAATCCCGCATTCGCCCGTTCTTCCACTTTACAAAACTCCCGCACCCGATCCTGATTTATCCGTTTCTCAAAATATGGCTATTAATCGGGATTTTTTAGTATATTACCTGTTGAACGAAAAACTAAAAACGGAGGCTACTATGTTAAGCAAATCCATTGAGCGGGCTTTAAACGAACAAATAACACACGAGTTTTATTCCGAATATCTTTATCTTTCCATGGCATCATACTGCGATTCCATTGACCTTGAAGGTTTCGCAGGTTGGTTTTTAAGTCAGGCGGAAGAAGAGCATCTCCACGCCATGCGCATCTTTAAATATGTGCAAAGCCGTGAAGGACGTGTGGAGCTTGGGGCTTTCCCAAAACCGCAAAGCGAATTCAAAAATCTTTTGAATTTATTTGAAACCGTTTTGGAGCACGAGCGGGGAGTTACCGCTAAAATAAACGCCATTTATGAACTTGCATTAAAGGAAAAAGATTATCCCACTCAGGTGGAAATGGAATGGTTTATTAAAGAACAGGTGGAAGAAGAAAAACAGGTTTCGGATATTATTAAACAATTAAAATGGATCAAAGATGATCCCACGGCGCTTTTCATGCTCGATCAAAAACTGGGACAACGCCAACCCGCTAACTTACCCCCTGCAGAATGATAAAAACAAAGGGCTGACAGAATTTTCTGCCAGCCCTGTTTTTTTTATTTTCCGCTGCTTCTTTTTAAAAATCTGTAAAATTCACTATCCGTGGAAAGAATCAACCAATCCTTATCCGAAAATGTCGTTTTATAAGTCTCCAATGTTTTCAGAAAACGATAAAAATCTCTGGTATCCGAATTCCGGTTATAAGCCTGGGCGTAGATTGACGTTGCCTGCGCATCGGCTTTTCCTTTTATTTCTTCCGCGGTTCGATACGCCTCCGATTGAATCTTTTTCAATTCGCGTTCTTTGGAACCCAGAATCTGCGACGCTTCTCCCTGACCCTCAGAACGGTATTTTTCGGCAATACGCTTACGTTCGCTGATCATCCGTTCGTAGATCTTTCTCTGAACTTCTTCAACATAATTAATACGTTTGAATCGAAAATCCAACAATTCGATACCCAGGTCCTTGGTGCGCGGACTGGCGGCTTCCAAAATTTCGCGGGTAATCTTTTCGCGTCCGTATTTAACCGTGGGAAATACGCTTTCCAGATCCTGATCCTCATCGGCAAGAGCGGTATCCACAAGAACCAGCGGTTTGCGGTTGGTGCTTCTTACCAGTTCCACCAATTCGTGTTTTGCCACCGCGTTGCGCGTCTCGCCGTCTAAAATATCGTCTAACCTTGCCTGCGCCCCGCGTTCGTCACGAACACGCTGAAAAAACAGCAAGGGCTCCGAAATACGCCAGCGGGCATAAGTATCCACCCAGATAAAACGCTTATCTCTCGTGGGCACCTGATTCGCGTCGCCGTCCCATTCAAGGAAACGTTTGTCAAAAAATGTCGCTTCCTCGACCAAGGGTAATTTAAAATGAATGCCCGGAGTCACGATCGGTTCTCTGACAGGTTTCCCTAATCGTGTAATGATTACCTGTTCCGTTTCATTCACCACGAATGCCGAAGAAATTAAGATGATAAAGATAAATACGGCAATGATTCCAAAAATTATATTTCTTTTATTCATTTTTACTTCCTCCCTTTTCCAGTTGAAAGAGGGGCAAAATTCCCGTGGCTTTTTCATCGGTGATCAATTTTCTACCCACTTTTGAAAGAATCACATTCATTGTTTCCAGATACATTCGCTGGCGCGTTACCTCTCTTGCCTTACGATACTCCGAATAAAGCGAATTGAATCTGGCAGCCTCGCCCTTTGCCTCGTTGACGCGCTCGGTAGCGTAACCACGCGCCTGCTCGATGATGCGCAAGGCTTCGCCGCGCGCCTTCGGAATTACTTTGTTGTATTCCGATCTCGCCTGGTTGATCAGTTTTTCTTTTTCCTGCAACGCTTCGTTCACTTCGTTAAACGAAGGCTTTACCTCATCCGGAGGATTGACGTCCTGCAATACAATCTGATCCACTTTAATACCTGTTTCGTATTGATTCGCAAGCTCCTGAACCATTACTTCCGCCGAAGTGGCAATTTCCTGGCGTCCCACCGTTAACACTTCGGTAACCGTGCGATCGCCGATGATTTCACGCATTACGGCTTCGTTTATGTCACGAAAGGTTGTTTCGGCGTTACGAACCTTGAACAGATACTTGTACGGATCGGCTATCCGGTATTGCACAATCCATTCGACTTCGGCGGCGTTCAAATCGCCCGTTAACATAAGCGATTCGTCGCTAAACCGCCGGGTAGCGTATTCGGTACGAACCCCGGGACGCAACGTGCGAAATCCGAATTCCTGCTTTAACTGGCGTTGAATCGGAACTTTGTAAACCGTTTCCACGCCAAACGGTAATTTAAAATTCAAACCCGGATCAACCGTACGAACAAATTTTCCGAACCGCATCACAACGCCGACTTCTTCGGCGCCTACCGTAAACCAACTGGAAAAGAAAAAGATAGCCAATACCACGGCTACCACTGTCCAGCGGATGGTTTTGCCTGAAAATTGAGGCGGTCGAAAATTCTCCAGGTTCAAATTGTTTGATTGGGCACTCATATATGCACCTCCCTTTAATTTAATTATTTAATTGAACCTTATTGGTTATACCATACAAGGTAACCAATTTTTTATTCATTTCCCATTTTTCCTGAATAATGAAGGCGCTTCTCTAACGGAAATGTTTGTAAATGGTTCATTATTCTTAACCGGAGCGGGCAACCTGACGCAAATTCAGTTAAAAGCCGGAAGACGTTTTGTGTTGTATTTAAAGCCTGTGTTCAATTAATTTTTAACAATAAATCACTTCTTTGTACTTAGATCTGCCATCGCCTGCGCGGTTCAAAAACTCTGATCAGTGTAAAGCCCGCCACAAAACCGCCGATGTGCGCAAACCAGGCGACTCCTCCCTGCAAACCGGGCATTAATGACAGATATCCGTTTAACAGTTGGAATAAGAACCAGAAGGAAAGCACAATAATAGCCGGGATATGAATAATTTCGATAAAGAAGAAAAAGAAAATCAATACGGAAATCCGATTACCCGGAAATTTAAGCAGATAGGCTCCCAAAACGCCGGAAATAGCGCCGCTTGCCCCTACCATGGGCACGGTTGACGAAGGAGCCAGGAACGCCTGCATAAGGGCAGCCGCCACCCCCACCGTTAAATAAAAAATCAAATAACGAGCATGCCCTACGGTGTGCTCGACATTATCCCCGAATATCCACAGATAGAGCATGTTGCCAAACAAGTGCCATAGTCCCCCGTGCATGAACATGGAAGTAAAAATAGTCATAGTGGCAAAGGGTTGATAATCCAGAGTAAAAAATTTCGCCGGCACCAAGCCGTAGGTGTAAAAGAAAACCTCTGTTTTTTCCTGCAGGAAAAAATAGACAAATATGTTCACTGCGATTAATCCGTAATTAACAAAAGGAGTGTACCCCTTGGGGCTTTCGTCCGCAATCGGAATCATAATTTATTGCCCTTTTTAATTGTAAACGAAAGGGTCTTTTGAGCAATATTGCCGGCACGGTCTTTTACGGTTATCCTTAGTTCATGGTCGCCTTCTTCGAGCTGCCGGTCAGGATGCCCGGTAACCAACCTGCGCTCCGGATCCCATTCGGGAATTACCAGCCGTCTGTCGATAAAAATACGAATATCCAGATCAGAATCAATACCCGAAAGCGTGTCATCCGTAATAAAACGCACCTCGTTCAGGTTTGCCAGAATCTGCCGTTCTTTGGGAAATTGGATTTTTAGCAGCGGAGCCGTCGTATCCGCAGCCGCCACAAAACCGTTCAGCGTTTTTATTTTTGCCGAAACCCGTTTTTCAATCGAATCCACGTTCGATCCCACAAAACTCAGTCGGGAGCGGCTGTCAACCGCGTAAATGCCGATCGTTCTTTGCGGGATATTCAACGAATCGTATTGAATGGAAATTAACGCCGGTTTGCGAAAGATCTGCGGATACCAGTCGAAACGGTAAATCGGGCTTAAAACCGGCACGCCGTCGAACCGGGGGACGGAATCCGAAACTTCAAGCCGATATATCAAAGTGTCGTAAACCGTTTCAGCCCCGGTTTGTATCCGCAGGCGGTCGTTTGAATAGGATTGGGTTTGTTTTCTGCCCGGGAAAAACACTCCGTATTGAATGCTTGTATCTAACAGGGTCTTTTGACGCGTCGCCAGTTTTACGCGAAGATTCCCGGATTTTTGCTCTCCTGCCTCCAAAACCGCTTCCAATGTTTTTCCGTAAATCTGCGGTTGATATTTAAGACGCCTGCCGTTTCTTTCGATAAATAATTCCAATCCCTCGATGTAGTTAAGGGGCGCGGCTTGCAAAACCCAATATTTACCCAAATTGAGCAGCTTTGCGTTCAGCCGTTCGGGCGTGTTTTGCAAATCAATCAATGTTGAAAAACGCCGATCTTTGTCCGTTTTTACATCCATGCGCAAATAGATGCTGTTGGAATCTTCCAAATCCGCTTTGATCAGCATGCTTTGACCCTCGGCGGTAAATTTGTGGTCCAGAATTTCGTAATAATTAAGGGGCGTCCACTTTCGTTGATCGTTCGAGGCAAACAATTCAATATTAAAAATGTTTCGGGGGAGATTTAATTTAATGAAGGCGCGGTTTTGGAACTTTTTACTGAGTTCAACCACAGGCGTAAAATCATTTTCCGGAGCGATCTCTCCGCTCACCTTACTTTTGTTTCCGAAATAATCCGAAATGATCAATTCAAAGTTGTGTTTTTTATTGTCAATATTCAGATATCCGCCGCTTAACGAACGATCATAAAAAGGCAGGGTGTTAAAAGGTTCTTTAAACAACTTTCGAAAACGTTTTCCCTGCAAAGCCTTGAACGGATAATAGACCTCCACGTCAACCTGACCGGTCTTTGAAAAATAGAGCGTGTCGTAAGAAATTTCGAAAATCTCTTTTCCGTCCCAAAGAAGTTCTGCCCGATAGTAATTGAACCGATTGTACACATCATTGGCTTTGTCGTAAGCGCGAATAGCCAGACCGATTGTGCCGCGGGCGGATATCGGCTGCTTTAATTTATACGAATTTGATCCCGTTTTTACCAACAAAAACGTCCGCGGTAAAAAAGAGCCGTTGACCCTGCTGTTCTTTGATAGGGGAAGCACAAGCAATTCCTGCAACAACGGAGCGATTTTATCTTTGATGTCATTCTTATAAAAACGCAAAGGATTAAGAGGATGCTGCTTCGGGTCGCGTATTTCAAAATGTAGATGGGGAACTCCGATACCCGTTTGCCCGGTATAAGCGATCAATTCCCCCTTTTTCACCCGCCAATTTTTAGGATACCATTCAACGGTGTAACGTCCCGCCTGAATTTGCCGTTTTCGTATCGCCTTTTCCAGCTTATCGCTAAACTTTTTCAGATGGGCGTAAACCGCAAACCTTCCGTCTTTTAACCGAAGATAAAGAACCTTTCCGTAACCAAAGGGGGAGACCCTGACCCGGAAAATCCGACCGTCATCCACGGCGTAACAGGGGTATCCTTCCTGATTCCATGTTTTAATATCAATCGCCGAATGGTAATGACCGGGTCGATACTCGCAAAAGCCGGAAGAAAGATATTTACTGGCGGACGTGGGCCAAAGGTAATTCTGCGCGTGTAACCCGGGGTTCAGCCCGAACAGCGCCAGAAAAAGGATACTGTATGTTATTATTGCTCGCTTCATAAATCAATACTGCCGTTAAAATAGTTTCATATTCACAAACCGTATAATTACAACGCAGGTTTAAAAAACACAAATAAAAATTAAAGAAAAAGAAGGGTTCCGGGACGAAGGTTCCTTCCAAAAAGAAAAACGCACCTTTTACGCGCAATTCACAAACGGTTAATCCCGACGTTCTGCAAACGTCGCCCGCGCATCCACCACCAGGGCGCTCATTGTATCCGCCGTCCAGATTATGGGATTAAGATCGATCTCGGAAATTTCGGGATGCTCCGAAATCAAAAGACTGAAATGCTGGATCAACTGCGCGAATTTGTGGCGATCCAACGGCGGAATATTTCGGAATCCGTTCAGCAAAGCCTGCGATTTGAGTTCTTTAAGCATCTCTTCGGCTTCGTAGGCGTTAACCGGCGCGATCCTGAAGCTAACATCTTTAAGAACTTCGATAAAAATTCCGCCCAGTCCCATCATCAAAATCGAGCCGAACAACGGATCCCGTTTGCCGCCAAGCGCTAACTCCAAACCGGTTTTTAACTGTTTCTGAATCAAAAACAGGGGTTGTTCCGAATCGGGCAGCAATTTACGCGCCCGTTTCTTCATTTTATCAAACGCGGCTTTTAATTCTTCCGCAGAGCCGATGTTCAGTTGCACAAGACCTTCATCGGTTTTGTGAATAATGCGCTCGTTGGCAATTTTAAGAACAACCGGGGCGGAATGCTGATTCATAAATTCGATCATCTCATTGATATCCGGAGTAAGCGCGTATTCGACGACCGGTATTTTGTATTCGTCAAGCAGACTCATAATATCTTTTACGGGAACCTGAGAATGAGTCGAATCGGTTTGAATTAGCGGTTCCGAATGGAGCTGCGTGGGCTTGGCTGTTGCTACGGCTTTAAAGAATCGTTGTTGAGTTTGATGATACTGCCACATTTTGGACAAAGCTTTTACCGCCGATTCCGGATAAGAGAAAACAGGCAGGTTCAATCGTTTAAAAACATCAATCCCCGCCGATTCATCGCGCTGAGCCATCAACACGGGCAGGATGGTTTTCCCGCAATTTCTTATCGCCGGTTCAAGATTTTCGGCGATCAGCGCGGGCGTGGTATCTACCGGAGGTTTGACAATAATCAAAATAACGGCGTCAACATTAAAATCGTGCAGAACAAATTCCATCACATCGTGGTAGGTATCGTGATCGGCGCTGGCGATCATATCCACGGGATTGGAGCAAGCCGCTTCTTCGGGAAGGATGGCTTTCAACTTTTGCACTGTCGAATCTTCCAGTTGCGCCAATTTTAAACCGTGCTGTTCAAGCGCGTCGCTGGCAAGAATTCCCGGACCTCCCGCATTGGTCACCACCGCCACATTAGGTCCTTTGGGCAGAGGCTGGGCTGCAAGAGCTCTGGCTGCGTCAAACATTTCTTCCAAAGTATCAAAGCGAATCACGCCGCTTTGTTTTAAAAATCCTTTCATAATGTACTCGGGATTGGCAAGAGCGCCGGTATGAGAAGAAGCCGCGCGCTTTCCGCTGTCCGTTCTGCCTGCTTTAACCGCCAAAATCGGTTTTTGTCTTACCAACTGCGAACAGACCTCACGGAATTTTCGCGGATCGTCAATGCTTTCAAGATACAGGGTCGCCACGTGTGTGTTGAGGTCGTGTCTTAAAAACTCCAGCACATCGTGATCCGAAATTATCGCCTTATTTCCCGTACTAACAAAAACGGAAAACCCGAGATCCGTGTCGGCAGCCAATTCCATAATCGCAACTCCCAGCGCGCCGCTTTGTGAGATATAAGCCACATGACCCGGATTGGGCAGGGTGGGCGAAAACGTGCCGTTAAACGAAACCGAGGGATCGGTGTTAAACAGTCCCATACAATTGGGACCCAGCAAATTCATCCCATAGCGGTTAGCCAAAGCAACAAGCTGTTTTTCCCGCTCTGTTCCTTCTCCTCCGATCTCTTTAAATCCGGCGCTGACAACAATAACATTTTTAATTTCCGACTCTCCGAGCTCCTTAATTGCGTCAAGAACAAATTTGGAGGGCAGCAAAACTACCGCCAAATCGGGCTTTTCGGGCAGCGTCTCCAGATCCGGAAAGCAGGGAATGCCCGATATCTGTTCCGCTTTCGGATTTATCGGATAAATTTTACCGTTGTAATTCATCCGCAAAATCGCATCGAGGAACTTTTTTCCCAGTGATCCTTCTTTGCGGGAAACCCCGATAAGCGCGATTGATTTAGGTCTTAATATTTTTTCGAGATCGGGCATTTTCAGGCTCCTTTTTACATATTATCAAAATTAAGCTTAAGTGTTAAATATAAGTTTTTTAGCCAAATTATTAAAGTATTTAAAAAGAAAATTTCTAATCAATGAAAATTAAGTTTAAAAATAATCACAATATTTTACCCGAAATTCACGTAAAACTTTTTTACAGCCGATTTTAATCAACGGGCAAAATCATCTAAACGAACGTCAATAGATAATTTCAAAAATTTTTTAGCAAAAATCGGAATCGTTCTCTTCTGCGCAATCTGAATAATTGGGTTAATCTGCAGTTTGTTATTTATAAGATGAAATTCGGGGCGGGTTTCAAAGAAAGTTATTTCGGCGATTTAGACTTGCTAAACAATCTTTTAACTTCTTTGGCTAATTTGGTCAAATCGATGGGTTTTCGCAAAACCACTTTAACGCCTAAATTGTTAATATAATCCAAGGAATATTTTTCGACAAAGGCGCTTACAATAATGATCGGAAAATCGGGATCGTATTCAAGCGCTTTTTTGGCGAATTCCAATCCGTTCATTTGCGGCATTTCGATATCGACAATGGCGGCGTCGGGTTTTTCCTTTTTAAAAATTTCCAACCCTTGCAATCCGTTTTCAGCCTGAATTACGGAATACCCTTCCAATTTAAAAAAATCGTCGAGCATTTCCCGCACTTCAACAGCATCGTCAACTACAAGAATTTTTTTCATACATGTACCGTCGTTTTTCATAAATATCCGAAATATATCAAAATTTTCGTCCGATTTCTATCATATTTATCTAACTTATTAATATATATCGTCTTAAAATGTGAAAAAATTAGTAAAATAATATTATTTGCACTAAACTTGCACTTGGTTGTAGATTCAGAAAAATTATTGAGAAAAGCAAATGATCGATAAAGTTAAAATAGGACATTATACCGATTTGGAAGCTGCGACCGGTTGTACGGTAATTCTTCCGCCAGAAGGGAATGTCTGTTCAGCCTGCGCATTCGGCGCCTCTCCCGGAACGCGCGAGCTGGCGCTGCTGCAGCCGGACAAAAAAGTGCGGGAAATTCACGCCATTGTGCTGACCGGCGGAAGCGCATTCGGACTTAACTGCGCTCACGGTGTAATGGAAGAGCTTGCCAGACAGGGAAAAGGCTATCAAACGCGTTACGGCGTGGTTCCCATTGTTCCCGCCTCCGTTATTTTCGATAAAAACATCGGGGATTCCGATGCCTTTCCCACGGCGGAACAGGCTAAAAAGGCATTTCATAACGCCCGCTTCAATAACGATCAAACGGGAAATATAGGCGTCGGAACCGGAGCAAGCGTCGGCAAATGGGCGGGCATTGAACATGCCATGAAATCCGGAGTTGGAATCGGCAGGATCAAATATCTTTCGGCTGATCTGACGGTTTTTACGGCGGTAAACGCTGTCGGAGATATTGTCGATAAAAAGGGAGAAATTATTGCCGGAGCGGTGGATTCGAACGGAAATTTTTTAGCGGAAACCGATTTCAAAAAACGCTGGCAAACTCCGAAGACGGGAATGAACCAAAATACAATTCTGAGTGTTGTAATAACCAATGTAAAGTTGACTAAAACACAAGCCTTTTATCTGGCGCAGCGCGTCCATTTGGCAATTGCCAAACGCGTTGAGCCTTCACACACAAGTTCCGACGGAGATGTTGCTTTTGTTTTAAGTATCCCGGAAATTGACTTTTCCGTCGATTTAACGGCTTCTCTTTTAATCGAAGCCGTGGGGGAATCCATTGAAAGCGGTGTGCGCTCCTGCGAAGGAATACACGGACTTTTGGGATATAAAGAATTAAGAGGTAAGCAATGATAGCCGAATTTCGACAAGCTTTTGCTATGATAAACTTTCAGGTTTTTTTATTTAGCATGGTCTTATTTTTCATCGGTTATACTTTGGCGCCCATGATCTATTTTAAAAATATTAAAAGTCTTTTAGCCTATCCGCTATGGATTGCGCGCAAACTGGATAAACTCGCCAATAAAGAATGGAAATCCGTTCTGTTGTTTCTTTTTATCTTCGGCATAAACGCCTTTTCTCTTTTTGTCGATTTGTTATCCGGCAAAGTCCCCGGATTACCGTTTATTTTTGCAATTTGGACCGGACTGAATATCGGGGTTGTCACCTATCATTCCCTTGAAGGCAAATTTTATTACGCCTCTCTTTTTAATCCCGTTGCTCTTTTTGAATTGCCAGCCGCTTTTATCGCCTTTGCTTTGGCTATTCAATACAATTTCGTTTTGCTTAATTACTCTGTTCTGGGCAAGCTGCCAAGCGACTTTAATTTGTATTTCAACAGCTTTGTTTATGTGGTTCTGCCCTTGCTGTTAATCGCCGGAATCATTGAAACCTTTGCCATAAAGATGGCGCAAAAAATCGAAAAAGCCGAGAAAGAAGCCAAAAAGGACCATTCCTCGGACGAAAAAAAACCTTAATTTTTGCAGGGTTCCAAAATCAAACCGCTTAAACGATTATCCCGAAAGATTTCAGCTCTTCTTTTAAGCGAGCCGCGTTTTCGAAAACAATAGCCTGCATTCCCGTGCGACGCGCCCCCTCGACATTAACGGGTCGATCATCAATAAACAGACATTGTTCGGGAGGATAGCCCACGTTTTGCGCGGCTTTGCGAAAACAAATCGGATCCGGTTTAAGGGCTCCGATTTCAAAAGACAGGGTCGGTTTTTCAATAAGCCGCAAAAACGGATAATTTTTCAAACAATAATTCCAGTGCAAAACGTCCGTGTCCGATAAAACCCCCACCGGAAGTTTTTGTTTGACTTTTAAGAATAGTTCTTCCATGCCTTCAACGGGTTCAAAAATATCGCACCACTTTTGCGCAAAGGTCTCATAATCTAAATTTAAATTGAACTGTTTATTGAAAGCCCGATAAAATTCTTTTGCCGAAATCCGTCCGGCGTTAAATTTGCGGAACAATTCATTCTGAAAGGCTTTGTTTAGAATTTTTTCTGCGTCGCGCGTATCGGAATCGACGCCGAAGAATTTCAATGTTTGCTGGTTGAATTTAACATCGATTAATACGCGCCCCAGATCAAAAATGACGGCTTTTATTGTGTTCATAAACCTTCCCTGTTTTTTTATTTGCAAGAACAAACGACAAATAGAGAAAATGCGCGGTGATTTTAACGATTAGAAAAATCGGGGACATTCTCTTTTAAGATTGTATTTTTTCGGATATTTTAAGATAATCTGAAATGAATTTTAAACTGCACATATTTATTTTTTTCGTGGATCACCTTAAAATCCGCCGAATAACCCTCCAACACGCCCTTAACGTTTTCGCTGACCGGCGGCAATTCCGTGGCGTCTGTGTAAACCAGCATTGAAACCAGATACTGATCGTGCATCAAATCCAGACTTACCTCGAGAGGGCGAGGCGAAACGGATCTTAAATAATTTAAAAAATAATTGAAAATTTTAACCAGAGGCTTGGGATCTTCGACCTGAAGTAAGCATCCTTCATCCAAAATCAGATTAGCGTCCAATTCCTTTTGTTCGACAATGTAACGTAAAAGCTGCTTTAAATCGAGTGTGATTAAATCCGGCATAACTCCTCCAGGGAAGATTTTACATTTTAATATATCTGAAAATAGTCAATAAATGACCACAAAAAAAGTTTATTGAAAATTTTATTTCTTTCCCTTATTCACCGGAATCAAATCGGGGAAAGCTCAAAGTAAAATTTGTACCCTCTCCTTCCACCGAATCAACCTGAAAATGACCGCCTAACATTCGAACCATCTTCTTTACAAGAGTAAGACTTTTTAAGCTGGAATCAAAATTTTCCGAACTTGCGGGAATATAGTCGAAAAGGGACCTTAACAAAGATTTCGCCACTCCTCTGCCGTTGTCTTTTAATGATATTATTATCCGATCGTCTTTTAACGAGTTGACTATTCTGACAATGGGTTTTCTGGAAGCTTCACGATGCTCAACGGAGAACGCCAATAATTTGGCTAAAATATCAAAAAGCACATCCGGATCGCTTTTAATAAATTGATTCTCAAGATAAACATGAGTCTTGGTTTGAGTCTCTTTTAATCTTTTTTCAAACCTGGAAAAAAGTTTTTCGAGCAAAGAATTTAAATCGACTTTTTGAAAGGTAATCGCCCGGTTATCCAACTGAAAGTATCCCATGTACAAATCTATCATCGATCTGAATCTATTGTGAAGCTCTTCGTACTGCCGGATAAAAACGCGGCATTTATCCGAATCGATGTTTTCCTCATTCTCCGACAGACTTTCTTTAAGATTATAAAGAGATTCGCTGTGTTTTTGAAACATGGGGAAGAGTTGATCTTTGATAATATCGATATCTTCCCGCAGAAAATCGATCATCTTTGTTTGGTAATTTATCAATTGTTTAAGCTTTTTAATGTTTTGAGTCGCTTCAATTTGCTCCGTGATATCTTCGACATGCATTAAAACGGAGTCGGGAGCCACATAAGCCAACTTGACGGAAAGATAGTTTTTTTGATTATCGGATTGATTTATGGTTTCAATCTGGGTTTCCATTGATATTTCATTTTCGTAACATTCCAAAAGCAGCTCGGGCATTTGAGGCAGCTCTTTATAAATCTCGCTTGCTTTTTGCCCCAAATACTCGCCGATCTTTCCGTAGGTAGCCGCCATTGCCATATCATTGTAATCAACAAGAATAAAATCATTGCGGCTTTTTTGCCAGGTATAGGTGGGAATCGGAATACTATCGTATTGCGCCCTGAGACGATGTTCCCTCTTCTTTAATTCAGCCATTTGACCTAAGGTCTGCTGTTCGAGCGCGATAACCTTTTCCCGCAACTGATCCATTAAATTGGTTTGCTGCAAAACAAAGCTCATTCTGCCGGCGATTTGCAAAAGCAACTCTTCGTCCGATTCCGCGACCTTGTACGGTTCTTTAAAATAAAGGCTTAATGAACCGATCACTTTTTTTCCCCGTTTCAGAGGAACAATGATTCCCGCGTTCAAGCCCTGCTTTAAAAGCAATGAGGCGATTCTGACTCCCGATTTGTACGGCTTTAAATCATCGACATAAACTATTTTTCCTTTTGTGATTTCATCGTAGCGCAAAAGATTTTGTAAGGGAATAACATTATCCGCCCGATACAAAATCTGTTTTTCAAATTTAGCCGTAAGCACTTTCGCAAATTCTTTTTCCGGCTCGTACAACAGCACCAAACCCGCTTCAAAGGGGATAATCTTTTTCACATAATTCAAAACAATATTACAAATCTGTTCGGGTGAATGGGCGGAATGCAAATCCTGATCGATATCCAGAAGAGTTTTTAAATGAAAATTTTGAAGCTCTAATTCCTTTTCGGCGTTATATCGGGCGGTGACGTCAATTCCGATAGCCCAGCTTTTCCAGCCGGAAACGGAGTACATATCCGAAAGATTCGACCAGGAAATTATCTTTTTACTCCCGTCCTTTGCCTGAATCGTTATTTCCCAGTTGCGAAAGTTGTCCCCTTTTTTTGCCCATAGATCAAAAATTTTATCCCTGTATTCGGGATCGGGATAAAGAATTTCCATACCCTTCGGATTTCCGACAATCTCTTCCGCTTTATACCCTGTTACCCGTTCACACTCGTGGTTCCAGAAAACGAGCGTATTGTTCTCATCAAAAGCGTCCACCAGAACAGGCATGTTTTGAACCATTATTTTAAAGCGTTCCTGTTGTTCGATTAATTGTTGTTCCCGCTTCAGTTTTTGTATTTTGTTTAACAGACCGGGAAGACGGTTAATCAATTTTAAGGGCAAAAATTCGACTATTTCCAGATCGAGCGGCAGATCTTCATTCAGATCATTAGCGTCATTGCAATAAATAATCAGATGGGGCTTTGCGGTTGATTCTTCGGGGGAATTGAAAATTGACGGATCAATGAGTTTTAAGCTTAAAATGCTGCAAATTACAACATCCGGCGAAAAAGTTTCCATCAGCTTTTGAAAACCTTCCGCAGAGTCGGTCGCTTTGACTTTGTGGTTTTGTTTATCGGCTTTTAAAACGTCCCTGATTTGACGTACTTTTTGATGATCCTTCTCAAAAATCAAGATGCCTATTGACATGAATTCCATCCTTGTAATTTGACAATATTAAAGAAATTAATTTAACCTGCGCCCATATTCAAAAAAAAGTTGCCCTTTTCCTGGCTTTAACCGCCATAAATGCGAATATTTTTTCTGGAAATACCCAAATTGAAGGATTATATTAAATTCCAAAGCGACGAACAGGTTAAACGTTAAACGACATTCCTGAAATCTTACAAGAATAACGGGTGATTTAACAGAATTATTTTTCAACTTAATTTTTCCGATGAGTAATTTGGATTAAAAGTATGTTATCCGCTTGGTCAAACATAATTAACGAAAATTCTTTCGATCTTAATAAAGCGCGTGAAATTCAATCTCAAATAACCGGGTCGGTTAAAATCGAAAAATGCCCTCCCGTCAAACGCATTGCCGGCGCGGACGCCGCCTACGATATTGATAAGCGGGTTGTGGTCGGCGCCGTGGTTGTAATGGAATTGCCGAATCTGACTATTATCGACTCGGCTTACGCTGCGGAAGATATTGCCATTCCCTACATTCCGGGTTATCTGGCGTTTCGCGAATTACCGGCAATTATTCATGCGTTAAACAAACTGAACGCCGATTTTGATTTGCTTATGTGCGACGGGCATGGCATCGCTCATCCGCGGCGCTGCGGAATTGCCACTCATTTAGGCGTTATGCTGAACATTCCTTCCATCGGCGTCGCCAAAAAACGATTAATCGGAATTCAACTTAAAAACATCTCACGAAAAGGAGACCGGGCTGAATTGGAAGATCACGGCGAAATTGTGGGAGCAGTAGTTTGTACCCGGAAAGGCGTTAAGCCCGTGTTTGTTTCCGTAGGCAATAAGATCACCCTGAATCAAGCCGTCGAAATTGTCATGCAATCGGTAACGCGCTATCGACTTCCGGAGCCGATTCGTCAGGCGCATATTCTCGCGGGAAGGCAGCTTCGCCTGCATCGGAAAAATTGATTTCCGGTTAAACGTACAACGTGCTACGAGTTTAAAATAAGCGTAAAAAGGATCTTTTTTAACCGAAGCCGGTTTGAGTAACCAATGGCAAGATTGAAAGATCGGCTATTAAAACAAGAAATAAATTTTTAAAAATTTCGTTCTAAATATCTGATTGAATTAAAACAAAGAAGGATAGAAAATGAGTCAAATAAATTCTACGGACGAAGAGCTTGAACTCAGAGAGTGGTTAGAATCGTTAGATTACGTGCTGGAGCACGGCGGACCCGAACGCGTAAAGAAATTGATGCACGAGCTGCAGCAGCGCGTGTATTCATCGGGTGTGCGGCTGCCGTTTACCGCAAACACTCCTTACATCAATACGATTCCGGCGGAAGAACAACCGCCTTACCCCGGAAGCCGCGAAATAGAGCGGCGCATCAAAAGCATTACCCGCTGGAACGCCATGGCGATGGTCGTCCGCGCCAACCGCAATGAAAACGGAATCGGCGGGCACATTTCCACCTACGCTTCGGCTGCCACATTGTACGAAGTGGGATTTAACCATTTTTTCCGCGCTCCGTCGGAAGGATTCAGCGGAGATTTTGTTTTCTTTCAGGGGCATGCATCGCCCGGAATTTACGCGCGGGCGTTTTTGGAAGGTCGCATTTCCGTTGAAGAATTAAAAAACTTCCGCCACGAACATCATAAAGAGGGAAAAGGTTTGCCCTCTTACCCGCACCCCTGGTTAAAACCGGATTTTTGGCAGTTTGCCACCGTGTCCATGGGTCTTGGTCCGTTGATGGCTATTTATCAGGCGCGATTCAACCGATATCTGGAAGACCGCGAACTTAAAAAACCGGGCGACGAAAAGGTCTGGGCGTTTTTAGGCGACGGCGAAACGGATGAACCGGAAGCCCTCGGCGCGATCTCTTTGGCAGCCCGGGAAAAACTGGACAACCTGATTTTTGTAATCAATTGCAACCTGCAGCGTCTTGACGGTCCGGTTCGCGGAAACGGAAAGATTATTCAGGAGCTCGAAACCGTTTTTCGCGGCGCCGGATGGAACGTCATCAAAGTAATTTGGGGCAGCGACTGGGACGCTTTGTTGGCTAAAGACAAAGACGGGCTTTTGGTAAAACGCATGGGCGAAGTGGTTGACGGCGAATATCAGAATTACGTTGTGCGCGGCGGAGCCTATTTGCGCAAACACTTCTGGGGAAAATACCCAAAGCTTCTGAAATTGGTCGAGCACCTTTCGGACGAACAATTAGCCAAATTGCGATTGGGCGGACACGACCCGGAAAAGGTTTACGCAGCCTATCACGCCGCAGTAAATCATAAAGGCGCGCCGACCGTTATTTTAGCCCGAACCGTCAAAGGATACGGCATGGGCGAAGCCGGAGAAGGGAAAAACATCACCCATCAGCAAAAAAAGCTTAACGAACAGGAATTAAGACATTTTCGTTCGCGTTTCGGAATCCCCATCTCCGACGAGCAGATAGACGAAATTCCGTTTTACAAACCCGCTCCCGACAGCATCGAAATGCAGTATTTAACGGAACGGCGCAAAGCTTTGGGCGGATTCATTCCGACCAGAAGAACAAAGAGCTCGGCAGTGGTTACTCCCAAAGGCGACCTGTTCAAAGAATTTGCGGAAGGCACCAAAGGCAGAGAAGTTTCCACGACGATGGTATTTACGCGCATACTTACCAAACTGTTAAGGGATCCTGAAATCGGTAAACTGATTGTACCCATTGTTCCCGACGAGGCGCGAACATTCGGAATGGAAGCGCTTTTCAGGCAGGTGGGAATTTATTCGCACGTGGGTCAGCTTTACGAACCGGTGGATAGTGAGAATTTGCTTTATTACAAAGAAGCCAAAAACGGACAGATTTTTGAAGAGGGCATCACCGAAGCAGGCTCCATGTCGTCTTTTATTGTCGCCGGAACAGCCTACGCCAATCACAATATCAATACCATTCCTTTTTTCGTTTTTTATTCCATGTTCGGCTTGCAGCGCGTGGGCGATTTGGTTTGGGCGGGCGCGGATATGCAAACGCGCGGATTTTTGATCGGCGGCACCGCCGGACGAACCACTCTCGCCGGGGAAGGCTTACAGCATCAGGACGGAAACAGCCATCTGCTTGCTTATCCGGTTCCCAATTTAAAAGCTTACGATCCCGCCTACGCTTACGAATTAGCCGTTATTATCGAAGACGGGCTGGAGCGCATGTACGAAAAGCAGGAAAAAATTTTCTACTATATCACGGTGATGAACGAGAACTACGCCCAACCCGAAATGCCAAAGCGCAAGGATGTGCGGGAAGGAATTCTTCGCGGCATCTATCGCTTTAATTCTTCGCCCTTAAAGAACAGTAAATTAAAGGCTCAGTTATTGGGCAGCGGAGCGATTTTGAATCAGGCGCTGCAGGCTCAGAAAATATTAGCGGAAAAATACGGCGTGGCAGCCGATGTGTGGAGCGTAACCAGCTACAAAGAATTGCATCGCGACGCCCTGATGACCGAACGTGATAATTTTCTGCATCCGCATAAAAAACAGGAACCCTACGTGACAAAGGCTCTTAAAAATTCCAAGGGCGTGTTTGTGGCGGCTTCCGATTACGTAAGAGCGCTGCCCGAATCCATAGCCAGATGGATTCCCGGTCCGTTGTTCACGCTGGGCACCGACGGGTTCGGACGCAGCGACGGCAGACGCCATTTACGCGACTTTTTTGAAGTGGACGAACGCTTCATCGCCTACGCCGCGCTTTACATGTTATGGAAAGAAGGACAACTTAAAAGCGACGTCCTGCAAAAGGCAATCGGCGAATTGGGAATCGATCCGGAAAAACCAAATCCGATGATCAGTTAAAAGAAAACGAGACTTGAGGAATAAACAATGACAATAGAATTTAAATTACCCGAATTAGGAGAAAATATCACTTCCGGTCGCGTGGCAAATATTCTGGTAAAAGAGGGTCAGACAATCCGTAAAGACGATCCGTTATTGGAACTGGAAACCGATAAAGCCGTCATCGAAGTACCGGCTGAACGCGACGGCATTGTGAAAGAAATTAAGATCAGCGTGGGCGGCGAAGTCCTGATCGGAGAAACGCTTTTTGTCGTCGAGCCTTCCGAAACGGCGGAAAGCGCTGCGCAAAAACCCGAAACACAAACGGAAGAGGCGGCTCCCGAATCGGCGCCAAAAACCGAAACGGAAGATAAGCCCGAGCCAAAGGAAGAACCGCTTTCGGAACCAAAAACGCCCGAACCGCCTGCGGAAACGCTTACGCCCCCCGCGCCGAGGGAAATTAAAAAAGGCGAAATCGCTCCCGCGGCTCCTTCCGTTCGCCGCTTTGCCCGCGAAATCGGAATCGATATTAATCGGGTTCCCGGAACAGGACCCGGCGGAAGAATTTCCGTTGACGACGTTAAGGCTTATTCAAAACTATTAAACAAACAGCGGGCTTTACAAAGCGGCGCTGCTGCCGGAGTTCAGGCGGAGGCGTTACCCGATTTTTCCCGCTGGGGCGAAACGGAACATCAGCCCATGAACCGGGTGCGCGAAATAACGGCAAAACACCTCAGTTACGCCTGGAGCACCATCCCGCACGTTACCCAGTTTGACAAAGCCGACATTACCGATTTGGAAGCTTTGCGCAAAAAATACGCTCCGCGGGTGGAAGCAGCCGGAGGCAAGCTGACCGTAACCGCTATTTTATTAAAAGTGGTCGCCAGCGCGTTGAAAGCTTTTCCCCGGTTTAACGCCAGCGTCGATATGGTCAAAAACGAAATTATCTTTAAACATTATTACAACATCGGCGTTGCCGTGGACACGGAGCGCGGACTGCTTGTTCCGGTAATCAAAGACGCGGATCAAAAGAGCATTACGGAACTTTCGGTGGAGTTGAACGAAGTTTCGCGGAAAGCCCGTGAACGAAAATTGAGTATTGAAGAGATGCAGGGCGGTAATTTTTCGATTTCAAATTTAGGCGGAATCGGAGGAACCGGTTTCACGCCCGTGATCAATTCGCCCGAAGTCGCTATTTTGGGGATTTCGCGCGCCCGCACCGAACCTGTTTATCGGGACGGAACTTTTGTTCCCCGGCTGATGCTTCCCCTGTCTCTGTCTTATGATCACCGGATAATTGACGGAGCCGACGCAGCGCGGTTTTTGCGCTGGATTTGCGAAGCGCTGGAAGAACCGTTTTTACTTTCTTTATGAAATAAGGAGCGAAAGAAAAGAATGAGTGAAATTTTGAAAACACATTTAGCCGTTATCGGAGCGGGACCCGGGGGGTACGCCGCAGCTTTTTTAGCCGCCGATCTCGGACTGCAAGTCACGGTAATCGATCCGGAAAAAAATCCGGGCGGCGTCTGTCTTTACCGCGGGTGTATTCCCTCCAAAGCGTTGCTGCATGTGGCAAAATTATTGAACGAAGCCCAGGAAGCATCCAATTGGGGAGTTGCTTTCGGCAAACCGAAAATCGATCTTGACAAACTGCGTTCATGGAAAGACAGCGTGGTCAATCGTTTGACCGGCGGACTCGGCATACTGAGCAAACAGCGTAAAATTAACCATCTGCGCGCAACCGCCACTTTTCTGGACGCCGGTACTTTGCAGGTCACCCACATCGACGGCGGCAAACAAAAATTGAAATTCGATTACGCTATTCTTGCCACCGGTTCGCGTCCGGCAAAAATCCCCGCTCTGTCCGTCGATAGTCCCAGAGTGATGACTTCCACCCGGGCGCTGAATTTGGAGGACATTCCCAAAAAACTGCTGATTGTGGGCGCGGGTTACATTGGCTTGGAGATGGGAACGGTTTATTCCGCCCTGGGCAGCGAAGTTTATGTGGTTGAAATGCTGCCAAACATTCTGCCGGGAGCCGACCTCGACCTGAGCAATGTTCTTTACAAACGTCTGCAGAAAAAATTTGCCGCCATTATGTTGAACACGCGGGTAACGGAAATGAAGGCGCGGAAGGACGGCGTTCTGGTCAAGTTTGAAGGAGAAAACGTAAGCGAACCGGAACAGCTTTTTGATCGGGTATTGATTTCCGTCGGCAGAACGCCAAACTCCGACGGAATCGGTCTTGAAAACACCGGCGTAAAAATCGACGAAAAAGGATTTGTGCAAGTGGACGAACAGCGGCGTACGCATGAACCGACTATTTACGCCATCGGCGACATTGCCGGCGAACCGATGTTGGCTCATAAAGCTTCGCACGAAGGTTTTACAGCCGTGGAAGCCATCGCCGGAGAAAAGACAGCCTTTGAACCCGCAGCCATTCCCGCGGTGGTATTTACCGATCCTGAGATCGCCTGGGCTGGCTTAACCGAAACCGAAGCGAAAAAATCGGGACGCAAGGTAGAGGTGGTTCGTTTTCCGTGGGCTGCTTCCGGACGCGCCATTACCATGGATCGAACCGACGGTTTAACCAAATTGATCATCGATCCTGATAGTAAACGTATTTTGGGCGTGGGTATTGCCGGAGCAGGAGCAGGCGAAATGATTTCCGAAGGCGTTTTAGCAATCGAAATGGCAGCCAACGCCATGGATTTGAAAATGACCATCCATCCCCATCCGACGCTTTCCGAAACGATCATGGAATCGGCAGAGATGATTTTCGGCACGAGCACGCACATCTACCGCCCGAAAAGAAAGCCGAAATAGCTCTGCATTTTTTTTAAAGAATTTAAAACCGGAAATCCGGGCTTTCTTAAGTAATGCTTATTTTGTCTGAACCTTGATTTGCATGATTAACATGATTGCCTTGATTTTGATCTTGCCCAATCATGCTAATCCTTTAATCCTTCTAATCATGGTTCAAATTAATTGTCTGAACCTTGATTTACCTGATTAACCTGATTTACTTGATTTTAACTTTCCGCAATCAAGTTAATCCTTAAAATCCTTCTAATCATGGTTCAAATTAATTGTCTGAACCTTGATTTTGCATTTGCGCTCTTTACGCCGGTTCCGCGGATTACTCTTTCGCTGTATTGCTA
>JAADIP010000149.1 GCA_013151275.1 Calditrichota bacterium
ATTTGTTGAAGTGGTTATTGAAAATGCGGATTCTTATACTTTGAGCGATTTTTCGGTTGTGCTTTACAACGGATCCGGAGGCAAGGTTTACGATACCAAAACTTTAGACGAATTTACTAAAGGAAACACGGTAAATAATTTTACCTTTTTTTATTACATGTACCCTGCAGGCGGAATTCAAAACGGAAGTCCCGACGGCATGGCGCTTACCTACCAAAGCAACGTTATCAGCGGGCAGTTTTTAAGTTATGAGGGAACATTTGTAGCCAACAACGGACCCGCCGCAGGTTTGGAATCGGTTGACATTCAGGTAAGCGAACCGGATAGCGTCGGAAGGTCTTTGCAGCTTGGCGGCACCGGACAGAGCTACGCCGATTTTGCCTGGCAGCCGCCTTTAACCGCAACGCCCGGTGAAATTAATGCAAAAGTTTGGTTCCGATTTGCCCGAACCGTCAAATCATGTAACCGAATTCAAGGTGGATTCTACCGCAGCGAACAAAATTTACCTTAGCTGGATTGGCTCGGTGGGAGACGTTTTGCCCAATAAATATCTGATTCTCGGAAAAACGGGCAGCGCCGTCTTTCCCGAAGTTTTAGACGGTCAACCCGTTGCCGATGATTTTGACTGGTCGGACGGGACAGCGGCTTTCAACGTTTTACATTATGACGGTAAAAACACCTACGTCGTTTCCGATCTGGAAGGCGAAACCACTTACGATTTTGTTATCTATCCCTACAATAATTCCGGCTCGAAAATCGATTATAAGACCGACGGCGTAATTCCTTCCGCTTCGGGAACTACCAAAAAAATCGAGAAGTTAACCATCGCCGATATTCAAAAAACGCCCGACGGTAAAGAAGGCGACTCTCCGCTGGCGGGACAGGTCGTTACTGTTGAAGGAGTTGTAACGGGCGTTAGTTCTTACAGCTATTTTATTCAGGATACGGCGGCGGCGTGGAGCGGTATAAACGTCTATGATCCCACAAATACTTCGGTTCTTAAATTAGGAAACAGAATCTCCGTTACGGGCACCGTGGCTGAATACAATTCTAAAACGGAAATTAAGGATGTCTCTTCAATGACGGTTCTGGAAGAAAGCGCGCCTTTACCCAAACCGCTTTCGATTAAGACCGGCGAACTGGCGCAGGAAAAATACGAAGGCGTGCTGGTTAAAGTCAGCAACGCAACCTGTACCAATCCCGATCTGGGTTACGGCGAATGGGAAGTTGACGACGGCTCGGGTCCGGCACGCATCGACGATTTGATGTTAAAAGATTTTACGCCGGTTCAGGGACAAACCTACAATATTACGGGCGTCTGCGATTATTCCTACGACAATTACAAAATCGAACCCAGAACCATGGACGACATACGTTTGGTTACAACCGCGCCTGTAATCGAATTTATCGGCTCTTCCGTGCTTGTCCCGGCTGCCGACCAGGATTTCGTTGATACGGTTAAAGTTACCGACAACGGAACGGTTGTCGAAGTTCAATTACGCTATCAGGTAAATAACGGCGATGTGCAGCATGTTGCCATGACGCAGGCGGGAAGCGATTCAGTTTATGCGGGCGTTATCCCTTCATCCGCTTACACGGACGGCGACAAGGTTGAATATTGGGTTTACGCCAAAGACAACGACGGCGAAGAATCGGAAAGCGGAATTTCCGGATTCTTTGCCGGATTGACTCCCATCGGCACGCTAAAGCAAATTGATTCCGAAGGAAGTTTAACGGTTGACGGCTATTTTGCGCGCACCGGCGGCGTGGCGACGGTTTCCAACGGCGTGTTCGACGCCAAACATCTGAGCGTGTACATTCAGGATGAAAATTTTAGCGGAATTAATGTTTTTAAATACAATGCCGCCGACTTTCCGGTGATTGAAGGGCATAGTTACACGGTTACCGGAATGCTTACCCAATACAACGGACTGGTTGAGATTGTTCCGGAAGATACTGCGACGGGCATCATCGATAACGGAGAAGCAACCATGCCCGAACCGCTTGAGGTAACCCTTGCCGCGATTTTAAGTTCGCCGGAAGCCCTGGAAGGTTTGCTGCTGAAAATTGTGAATCTGGATACGGTTGCCGGTACTGCCGCCTGGCCCGACAGCGGTTACAACGCCAATTTAACCGTTACCGACGATGACGGCGCTTCGCAATTGACCCTACGCATCGACAAAGACACCGATCTCGACGAATCCGATCCCCCCAGTTGGCCGCAGGACGTTGTGGGCATTTTATCCCAATACGATTCCAAGCCGCCTTATCTGGACGGATACCAGATTTTGCCGCGTTCCGCAAAAGACCTTTCCGGCTTAACGGGATTGCCAAATTCGCAAAAAGGAATTATTCCCCAACGGGTTACGCTTTTACCCGCCTTTCCGAATCCCTTTAATCCTTCCACGAGCCTGCGGTTTGAAATACCGGCAAAAATAGCCAATAATAAAACGGTGAGTCTCGCTATTTACAATATCCTGGGACAAAAGGTTAAAACGCTGATCGCCGGGAAAAAACTTAATGCCGGAAAACACCGTGTTAAATGGAGCGGTCTGAACGATCGGGGAGCAACGGTTCCTTCGGGCGTCTATTTTGCTCTGTTAAAAATAAGTAATCAAATTTGGAGTCAAAAGCTTATATTGTTAAAATAGTAATTCAACCTGCAACAAAAAAGTTTTGATCGAAAAATAAAGGTGGGATGAAAACGCGACATCCCGCCTTTAGTATTAGCGAAGGAGTTTACCGGAATGTACCGTTTACTTTTTACAATTTTTTTACCCTTTATTCTTCTTGCTCAAAATCATTTGCTCATAACCGAGGTTTTTATCCCGCCCACGGCTGAATCTCAAAAAACGTTTATTGAAATCACCAATACCACCTCACAGGCGGCGGAATTGGACAGCCTGTATCTGGCGAATTACAATACCTATTACAAAGTCGTCAAAAACGAATTTCCGTCAGCCTCTCGGTTTTTTGTCGCCCGCTTTCCGCAAACCGTTTTGCAGCCGGGCGAAGTTGTTGTCGTGGCTTTGGACGGCAACGGCTATTTTGAGGCTTTTGGCAAACATGCCGATTTTGAGCTGAAGTCAACCGACGACCAGGCTCAGGATATGGATGTAATTAAAATGGGTATCAATCCTTCGCTGGAAACCATCAAGGGCATGATGGCGCTTTTTTACTGGGACGGACAACAAGACCTGGTAAAAGACGTTGACTACATCCCCTGGGGATTGATCGCCTTTAACAGCGTGTGGATGGACAAGAGCGGATTGCAGATCGACGGACCCGACGCCGATACCACGGAAAGCTCTTACTTTGACGACCTGCCGACGGCGCAGCAGAAGACCTGGTCCAACATTCCTTCGGGACAGAGTCTGCAAAGAAAAAGCGCGGAAGAAACCGACGAACTTACCTCGGGAGGAAACGGCGTAACGGGTCACAACGAAGCCACGGAAAACTGGCAGCAAAGTTTTAAAACCGCCGATCCGACGCCGGGCAGTTTCAGTTTGATCGCCGGAGACGGAACGGGAGTCGCCGTTCTTGATCCCGATACGGTTAACACGAATGTAATTTTTAACGCTGCCGTTACAATCGGCACGGAAGACGAATATGAACTGACTTCGGTGCAAATTACCGTTCCCTCCGAAATTACCTGGTCGCAGCAGGCGAACGACGTCTCTTTGGAAGGAACCGGCTTTTCCGGGGCGAGCTTTACGGTAAATCAGAATCAGATAACGATTCAAAATGCGCAAATTAATAAACAGCAGAGCGGTCAGATTATTCTTAAAAATTTAACCGCTCCCGATCAGGAAGGGAAATACGGCTTTCAGGTTCTCACCGCCACCCAAAACGGAGAGCTTACGCCGATTTCCGTCTTCCCGTTGCTTGCGGTGCTTAAAAAACTGACCATTGCCGATATTCAGAATAATACCGCCGAATTTGAAGGCAAGACGGTCACCATCGAGGCTGTGGTTACCATCGGCGTGAACGTCACGCGTTCCGATCGAACCGACGCTTATGTGCAGGATGAATCGGGGCGGGGCATTAATCTCAGCGATTTCAGCACCGATTACCCTGAATTGCAGCGCGGCAACCGCTTAAAAATCACGGGCACGGTAACCAATTACATTAGCACTTCGGGAGACGAAACCACGGAAATCGTGGATTTTAAACTGACTTTGCTTTCCGAGAATAATGAAATTCCCTCCGTCAGTTACCTGACTTGCGCGGAAGCCTCGAACATCGAGCTGGAAGGAACTTTTATCGAAACCGCGGGCATCATTACCGACAAAGCGGAAAATATCGGCGGCGGCACCAATATCACCCTTGATGACGGAACGGGCATTTTGCAGTTGCGAATCTGGGACAGCTCGGGTTTGGACCTCTCGGCTTTTTCCGTCGGCGATACCGTTACGGCAAGGGGCGTAATCGGCAGCTACCGCAAGGCGGCTCAGATGGTAGTTGCCTATCAGCAGGATATCTTTAAAAGCTCTCTTCCAAAGAGTATCGCCGGCAGCGGAAAAATAACGGTTCAGCCCGACAGCGTGGGCAAAAACGAAACCGTGACCCTGACCTTTACCCTTAAGGGAACCCTTGCCGATACCCTCGGTCAATTTGCTTTGACTATTCCGGATGACTGGCAATGGGACGGCAACGAAACCAACGTGCAGTTAAGCGGAGAATTCGGCGACGCCTCGCTGAACATCGACGGGAAAACGATTTCTTTGTCCGATTTCATTATTACGGATATTTCCGAAGGCGAAATAACCGTTAGCGGATTGCAAAGCCCGGATAAAGACACCTCTTCGGTGTTTACCGTTAAAACCGGAGCGGTGAGCGGGCTTTTAAAGGCGGTTGTCTCTCCGCCGATCGTAATGGTGGGTAAAGGTTCAAATCGTCCTTACATCAGCATCAAAGAAGCCCGTGCCAAGGGCGTGGGTAAGTCCGTTACCGTCCGCGGCGTTATTACCATCGGAACCGGGATTTTGCGCACCAACTTTACGGACGCCTACATTCAGGACGAATCGGGTTCCGGAATTAATATTTATCAGCCGGGCGGTCTGGACAGCCGGTTAAAAAGAGGAAGGCTGGTCATTCTTTCCGGCGAACTTGACGAATACCAGGGCAAAAAAGAGATCGTCAATTATCAGGTTACGGTATTGCGCGACGGCGTTGAAATTCCGGCGGTGAAAAAAATCAGCACTTACGAAGCATCGACCCTGCAACACGAAGGAAGTTTTGTGGAAATCGAAGGACTTATTTCGGGAAAGCGATACTCGGGCGGCGGAACCACGATTTACATGAACGACGGTTCCGGAGAGGTGGCGGTTCGTGTCTGGGACGCAGCCGGTTTGGACCTTACGGAATTTGAAATGGGCGATTATGTTTCCGTCCGCGGCGTTGTGGGAATTTATCAGGGGTCCGGACAAATTCTATTGGGCTATCAGGAAGACATTCAACGTCCGCAGATTCCCGAGAGCAAAGTCTATCTAAAAGTGCCCAACAAGCCCTTTGTTCCCGATGAAGGCGAAATATTGCCCGTCGAATTTCATTCCGGTTCCAGCAATACGCATGTGACCTTACGGATTTTCGATCTGTCGGGAAGACTGGTCACAACGCTGTTTGACGGCGGCGGTTTGCCCTTCCCTGTTTCCTATTCCTGGGACGGCAGAGATCAGTTGGGCGAATTACTACCCCTCGGCACTTATCTGTGCCATTTGGAGGTTGTAAACAACACTAACGGAAAAAGGACAGTAAAGATAGCTCCCATTGTGGTAGGGACTGTTTTGAAATAAAGGAAAAGGCTGAAAGATGCGACATTTACTTTTATTATTTAGCTTATTATTGATTTTTGGGAATACGGCTCACAGCGGGGTGTTCGACAGCCGGTATCCTTCGGGTCGGGCTTCCGCCATGGGCGATGCGGTGGTGGCGGTCAGCAATAACCTCTGGGCGCCGTACTATAATCCCGCGGGATTAGCAACGCTTAATCAATGGCAGGTCGGTTCGTCGGTTCAGCGCTTGTTCAATCAACCTTTTTTGCAGAACGCTTTTTTCGGATTTGCGATGCCGCTTCCTTCCGGGTACGGAACCATGGCGTTTAATTTTGAATTTTTTGGGGTTAAATACAACGGCGCCACCCTTTCGCGGGAAAACACGCTGACCTTTTCGCACGGATTTTATTTGATAAACGATATCCATTCCGGTTTGGCGATCGGTTACAATTTGCGCTATTATTACTGGGATCTCGGAGAGTCCGTCGAAAACCGCAAACTGGGTTCCGCCGGAACAATCGGCGCGGATGTGGGGGTGCAGGCAAATTTGTACCATCGGATTTTCGGCGGCGTTTATGTTTACAATATTAACGCCCCTACTCTCGGCAAACAGGTAAAGCACGATTTACCGCAGCGAATTGTCGTGGGAGCCGCTTACCGCCCCATTACCGAAGTTGTAACATCGATAAGTCTTGACAAAACGCTTGGTTTTGACACGCAGGTATTGGGGGGTATTGAATTTTTCCCTGTGCCCTGGCTTGCGCTTCGCCTTGGCGCCGCCACAACGCCCAACCGTTTTACAGCAGGTTTTGGCTTAAAGTTCAAAGGATTGATTCTGGATTACTCGTTCCAAAATCATCCGGTGCTGCCGGAAACCCATAAAATCGGAATTATCTATCAATTTGCGAATGAACTATGAAACCGAGAAGTCATTGCCTTATGAAAATTATTAATACTGCTTGCAGCAGGTCGGTTCGGGATTCTTTGAGTAAGAACAACCGTCAAAAACCGGTCTTTAATCCGCGGTTTGAACGGTTGCAAATTTTTAGCCGAATATTAACGCTTTTGATGATTTTCACTTTATTCCTTTTGCCTGCCAAATCGCGGGCTGCGGAAAAATTGGATCTCAATCGGGCGAGCTATGATGAAATTGCCGCCTTGCCCGTAAGCGAAAAGATTGCCAGAGAATTGTACGAACGCATTGAATATCAGGGCTATTTTACAAGCATCTATCAGCTTCGCGATATTCCGGGAATGGATGTCGGGACGTTTAATAAATTGAAGGATCTGGTTAAAATTGTTCCCGTTAAATCGGAATCGAAAGTGCAGGAGCGCATCGAGCGGATTTACTATCGGCTGGAACGCTGGTCTTCGAACGAGGGCATCAACAGCGATTTCATCGATTTGTGGATCGAAAAGGCGCTCGAACCGATCGATATTAATTCCATCCGTTACGAAGATCTGGTAAATCTTCAAAATGTTTCTCCGGTCGATGCGGTGGCGATTTTGAATCAGCGCCAAATCACGCACTGGTTCAGGAACGAACGCGATCTGCGTTACACGCCCGGTTTATCCAATTACGCTTTCAGAAGCGTCCGTTATTTTGTTCAATACCGGGAAGAAAATCATACAAACTGGCACGGTAATGTTTTGTTGCGCATGGATAATACGCCTTTCATGGCTACCGAAGCGGAGCAGTCGAGTCAGGCGCAAAATTTGGATCTTCTGCAAAACCGCCTGACCGGGGTCAATCAAATACCCTCCGTCTATTCCAAAGCCCGCTTTACCAAAGGCAAGCATCTGGAATTCGGCGTGGCTTACATCCGGACCCTCGGCGAACCGATGCATTACGCCCTGACAAAACCCTTCCATTTTCCAAAGGTCAAATACAATTTTATCTGGAAAAATTTACAATGGAAAGACCTTGTTATGCGGCGGCTTATTCTTGGATATTACAAGGTTACGCTGGGTCAGGGCGTGGTAATGGAGAACACCGATTTTTTTACGCCGCGCAAATCGGGTTATGGCTTCCGCAAACGGTTTAACGGACTTTCCGGCGATCTTTCGCGAACCCGCGAATTCACCTTAAGAGGTTTGGCTTTTGAATTGGATTACCGCAATTTACGCGGAATCGGATTTGTCTCGTACGACTCACGAGACGCCATTCTCAATAAAGATAAGTATCAGGGCAAGGCGTCTTTTAATCATTTTGTGGTGCTGGATCAACGATTTCCTTACACCCCTGGCGACAGCCTTCGCGGACCCGATAATTATGATTTAAGTTGGCTTAATGCCGTTAAAGAACTTACCTATGGCGGACATCTGCAATACACGTTTACTCCCGGCACGTTTTTCGGCATGAGCTATTATGAAAGCGCCTACGACCGCTATCTTGATCCGAATCCTTATGAAATTGTCGGACAGGACAATTCGGGCAACCAGAACTGGGATATCAGACAGGTCACGGCGGACAGCGAAATAAAGCAGGCTTACGGCGGGGCGGCGGCGCGCGGCAGCAATCCTTTTTGGAATAAAGCGATTTCCTTCCGAAGGGTTTACGGATTTAATTTTCAGACGGTCTGGCGCAATATCGCTCTGCAGGGCGAATACGGTATTTTGGACAAGAGTTCGTCGGGATTCAGATTCGGCGCCGGACCGCGGGCTTTGGTGGCTTCCGTTTACTGGCAGCAGGAAAATTTTAACGTGCTGGCGCTCTATCGCGATTATGCCCTCGGTTTTGATAATCCCTACCAGCGTTCGTTTTCCAACTATCGGCGCTACAAAGGAACGATTTTCGAGGATTATTACTATCTGCAATCTCCGCTTTACGGACAGCTTTACATCAACAATCCTCAACCCCAGGCGGAGCAGGGATTCTATTTAAATACCTATTATCAAATGCTGCGTCAGGTAACGTTGCGCATGGAATACGACAACTGGCTGCGTAAATCCGATCGCGCTAAAAATTATCGACTGGTGGGAACCGTCGATTATCGTCCGGTTTACCCGTTGGTTATTCAATTAAGACAAAAGTGGCAGGCGCGGGAGCCTCAGAATGATTTGACGCCGAATCGGTTTTACAAAAATTATGAATTCAGAGGGCGGCTGCGTTTTCGGCTTTCCAATTACGACGCTTTTGATATTTTGTACGCAAATTCAAAATTGATTGTGCATCCGCGACCGAGAGTGTTCGGCGATATGGCGTTAGACGGCGAAGCCATTGCCGCCAACTATTCGCACAACTTCAACCGGAATTTCCGACTGAGCGGAATGCTTGCTTATTACAAGGGATTTTTCTGGAATTTTGAAGAAACACAATTTGTGGTCATGGACAGCCGCCGCGGCGCTCTGCGTTTTTGGCTTTCCGTGTATTCGCGCTTAACCTCAAATCTTTCGGTCAGGTTAAAATACACGGCGGATCATCATAAACCGATCAATAATATTCGTTTTGAACCGTGGCAGTCAACGTTGGACGCTAACAAGGGAAAGATGTTTGCAGCGCCGTGGAATCGTTCGCAAGAGCATAATTTTTATCTGGAACTGAACTATAACTTTTAGTAGAGGCATAGAATGAAAATAGTTCGACTTATTGTAATTGTAAGTTTTTTGTTTGCGGCTGGAAACGCCCAGCTCGGGAATTTAAATTTGAATAAAATGCGCTACGGACAGGATGTTAATATCCACACGGCGCGTATGCTGGGGCTTGCCGGAAGCGGGCTTGCCATGAAGGGGGCAATCGGAAGCGGAATAGAAAATCCGGCTTTGATTGCCGCGCAGGCTAAAACCTTGCTTGTGAACGGCGGATTTGCGATTGACAAAACCGTCGAAGACAGGCAATTCCCCTATTACGATTCGTTTGTGGGGTTTAACGATTACGGCTCCTATTCAATGAATTCAAACTGGTTTTATTCCGGTTATTTCAATATCCGCTTAAGCTATCCGATGCCCGTAATCCGGCGCTTGACCGTACAGGGCGGAATTACCCCGTTCAAAGATTTCCGTTACAAATATACGGAAGAGGTGCGGGATCCTAACGACAAAACCGACAAGCTGTTGGGCTACAACTGGATCGAGCAGAACGGACTTTTAAAACTGGGATATTTTTCCGCCGCCTTTGAGGCGATTCCCGATTTAAGCGTCGGTGTAAGCGTGGGCTTTTTGTGGGGCTCTATTGATTCGACCAGGCAAATCGAAATAAAAATTTCCGAAGAGCGCGATCGGCTCTCCCGTCAGAGATCGCTGCAAAAAACGCCGGTTATCGCCGTCTTTGGGCTTCATTATCAGGTAAACAACAGACTGGCGGTGGCTTCAAGCGTTCGACTGCCCTATCGGTTGCGGTTTGAAAACCAACTTGCCGACGCTGTCCGCGATACCGTTCTGTCCGTTGTTAATGAGAAAATCACTTATCCTTTGCGGATCGGAGCTGGTCTGGACTATCGTTTTCAGAATATTTTAAAGGCAAGGGTTTTAATCGATTTTTATTACGAGTACTGGAGCCGGTTTAAAGACAGCCGTTTTTCGCAAAAATCTTTTAACGATACCTACACCGTCAAAGCGGGCGTGGAACACGTGTTTTTTAACAAAGTTCCGTTCAGGATCGGATTTTCTTATCGGGAAGTGCCGGAAAACCGCGAACTCTCGCGCACTCTGCTGACCGTCGGAACGGGGTGGTCTTTGAACAAGCTGCGAATTAACGCGGCAGGCGGTTTGGCGAGCCAGGAATATTATCAACATGATTTATTCCCTGATAATATTTACGGTCTCAGCCCGCGCACCGATCTGGATCGCGTTAAGTGGACGAATTATTTTATTCGGCTGGATTTAACTTACAACCTATTTGAATAAAGCGGATGGTATTCAATGGCTAAACAATTTTTATTTCTTCTGATTTTGGGCTTTGGTCTGAATTTATTTGCCGGAGAGAAACCGCAAAAAATCTATATTTTTTACACGAATGATGTTCAGGGTAAAATCGGAAAACAAAAAGCGCGGTTTATGAATCCCAACTATCCTCCCGTGCTTGGCGGAGGAGCCTCGGCGTATAACATTATCAAACAAATTCGACAAAAAGCGGAAAAAGACGGCGATTTGGTGCTTTTGTTTGACGCCGGAGATTTTTTGAGCGCTTCATCGGATCTTGTGCGAAATTCCAAGGGCAGGGCAATTATTGAATTCATGAACAAAATGGGCTACGACGCCGTCGTTCCCGGAATCGACGATTTTTCTTTTGCGGGAAGCGGATTGTTTGATCTGGCGAAAACAGCCGATTTCCCCTTTGTGGCGGCAAATATTAAAACGCGGAGCGGAACGGCGAAATCAGAACCGTTTCTGCCGTCTGTGATTATCGAGAAAAAAGGCGTGAAAATAGGCGTTTTTGGAATTATCAGTCAATCGGCTCAATACATCGACGATCAGGAAAAAATAAAGGATTTTGAATTTCTTCCGGAACTTGAAGCCGCCAAAAGGGAAGTGAAAAGACTGAAAGAAGCGGGCTGCGATCTGATAATAGCGCTCGCCCATCTCGGTTTGCCTTATGATGCGGAAGAATTTTATCCTGTCATTCGGGAACAGGACCGCCAGCGCATTATTAAAAAATCATTTTTAAATACCATGGAACTGGCGCATTACGCGGATGGCATAGACCTGATATTTTCCGGAAGGATTCATCGCGGTTACGATAAGCCCTGGGAAGACCCGTTAACCCATACCCTGTGTTTTCAGAACTACGCTTACGGCGGAAATTTGGGATCGGTTGTTTTGAACCTTTATCCTGAATCAAAAAGCTTTTTGGGTTACGATTTTCTGAGCGAAGAAGGATCTTTGTTGCTTTTAACCGAAGACGAATTTTTGCCAGATCCCGAAATGGCTGAATTCATTGACAGCTTGCAGACCGCGTACTCCGCTTTTCCCGAAGAAATAATCGGTTATACTTTAAATACGCTTACCAGAAGTTCTCAGGGTGAATCTCCTCTGGGTAATTTAATGTCCGATGCCATGCTAAAAGCCTCGGGCGCAGATTTCGCCTTTAACAACTTTAATAGCATCAGACAAAATTTACCGATCGGTCCCATCACCAAACAGGATATTCTCGACGCTTTCCCTTTTGCCAACGAACTCGTGGTCATCGAAGTCAAAGGCAGTCTGTTAAAAGATTTGATGGAGCGAAGCGTGGTGGGCAGTTTTATGGGCGTTGCGATTGCCGGCGGGCGCGTTGTTTATGATCCCAAACGTCCGGACGGCACCCGAATAGTTTCTTTTAGTATTAAAGGCAAACCGGTTGAAAAAGATAAAATTTATCGTGTGGCGACCTCGTCTTACATTGCCGAGGGTAATTCCGGCATGACGCCGCTCAGTTTTTTACCGGAAAAGAACTTTCATTTTACCGGAAAGCTGATTCGTGAAACGGTGGTTGAATACATTCGCAGGAACAGTCCGTTGAATATTAGGGTTGACGGAAGGTGGAAGAGGAAATAAAAAAGGCTTTTATATCTTAACCCAGAACATCCTGTTCATGATAAAAATCCGTTTGAGGGTTAAAATATAAAAGCCGAATGCTCCCGAAGATTAGGAGAGCGTGTCGTCTTTAATACGGATATTGCTTAAGACAAAAATCACGCCGAGTAGCACAAGCTGTAAAAATATATAGGTTTCCATGGTTAATCACTCTTAGTTTTGTAAATGTAAACTTCTGAAAATCGTCCAACGGTCAATGTAATGTCGGAAATTTTTAATTTTAAACGGTTCATGAACAACTTCAGTCAGATTATCTGCTTCCGTGAATATATTAGATGATTTATTGCTGATAAAGATAACAGGAATTTTTGCCGTAATCGGGTCTTTGCGCAATCGCCTGAAAAAATCACGCGGCGAATTTTCAATAAATGTTTCGTCAACTACGATAATCTTTGGTCGTTGAAAATGAGCTTTACGAAAAAGATCGGAGATATGACTGACGGTGACGATCCTGTAATTGTAAATTCCAAGAAGGTCCTGTATCAATTTTGCCCGATACGGGTCTTGTTCGCAGATAAAAATCTTCATGATAAACTCCTTTTAAAAATTTGCTACGGCATCCGTTAAAATTCTTGCCTTAATGGCAGAGGAGATGATATTTGGTAAAACATCCATCAGATCATGAATATTTTCCTTATACACAGTCAGGATGTCGTCATCGGAGAAAGAGATTTTAATTGAAAAATATCTTCTGCCCTGTTCGTCTTCCAAGGTTTCTATTCTGAATTGACCGTCAAGTATTTTATCGATCATCATTTTATCACTCCAGTCTTTTTTTTAATTTAAGTAAAAGCAATAATAATGCCAAATTGTAACCACCGAAAAAACAGTGAGTAAGAGGTGAAAATAAAATATTTGCCATAATTACAATAAATATAAGAGGTTAGAGAAGCAGTTAAAATAAAAATTGCATTTTCTGCAATTTTTTAAAAGATCGGGTTGCATAAAATGCAATTGTCACTCTTTTAAACGGTTCATCAGCGTGCGATAGTTGATATTCAAAAACTCGCAGGCAACCTTCTTGTTGCGACCCACGTGTTCATAAACCATTTTTACATAAAGCCTTGTCATTTCTTCCAAAGTCATCTGATTGCTTAACGCATTTTGAAGAATTGGATTTTCCTGTTCCTGCAACTCGTCGGGCAGGTCTTTTATGGTCAGATGCCGTTGATTTAAAACGAGCATTCGAATGAGCGTATTCTTTAGCTGCCGCACGTTCCCGCGCCATTCCAGGCGGGAGAGATAAGCAATTAGGGAAGGATCGATTCTCGGCACCGGGAGATTTTTTTCGACGCAGTAGCTTTCAACAATAAAATTGATCATCGCCGGAATGTCGTCGGGTCGTTCTCTCAGCGGCGGAATGTGGATAGGAATAACGTTTAGGCGGTAAAACAGGTCTTCCCGAAACGTTCCTTTTTTAACCTCGTCAATAAGCGAGCGGTTGGTGGCGGTGATCAGGCGGAAATCCGCCGTCAGCTCTTTGGTTCCGCCAAGCCTGTAAAACCGTTTTTCCTGCAGTACGCGCAGGAGTTTTGCCTGAGTGGAATGGGGGAGGTCTCCGATTTCGTCAAGAAACAGGGTTCCGCCGTTCACAAGTTCGATTTTACCTTTTTTTAAATCATGCGCTCCGGTAAAGGCGCCTTTTTCATGTCCGAAAAGTTCGTTTTCAAGAAGGGTCTCGGGCAGAGCAGCGGCGTTGATGGCAATGAAAGGTTTGTCGACGACCTTGCTTCGGTTATGGATATGATGGGCGATTACCTCTTTACCGACTCCGGATTCGCCGGTAAGCAGGACCGGTTCCAGGGTGTCTTTGATTTGTTCGACAAGTTGCAGAATTTGCTGCATCTGTTTACTAACCGCAACAATACCTTCGAATACCAGTTTTTCGTTTAATTTTCGACGAAGGGATCTGTTCTCGCGTTCCAGAGCCTGCATTTGCAGGGCGCGTTTAACCATTAAAGGCAGCTCGTCTTTGATATTTTCGGTTTTAAAAAAATACGAAGAAGCCCCGCGGCGCTGCGCCTCCAAAGCGTGTTGATGATCCTGAGAAGAGGTAATAACAACGATTTTTGCGTCCGTGCCCCGTTCAATAAAATAATCGAGTAGTTGAAAACCCTGCTCTATTTTTGGAAGACCTAAATCCAGAATAACAATATCAGGAAGGAAGCGGGTGAATACCTGCTTTGCCTTATCCGTATCCGTGGCAAACTCGAAGATGTAATTGTTGCCCAGCCATTTTTTGAAACTCTGCTGCCAAATCAGGTTGTCTTCGACAATCAGAATTTTCTGATTTTTCGATTGTTTACTCATTACCGATTCCCGGCAAAAACATTTTTACTTCCGTTCCGCCTTCCCTGGGAAAATTGATTTCCATAAAACCGTGATGGGCGTGGAGAATTTTTTTAGCTATCGCCAAACCAAAACCTGTGTGCCCTTCTTCCTTCCATGTGGAAAAATATGGCATCGTTAACCATGGTAAAAAGTCGGGGTTAACGCCTTTCCCTTTGTCTATAATCGATATTATTATCCAATGTTTTAGCGTAAAATGAAGGTCAACAGCGGTCTTCTCGATTCTGAGGGAAATTTTGTCGGGATCTCCGTCAGTCGCTTCGATGGCGTTCTGTAATATTTCGCCGAAGGCTTGATCAAACAGTTCGACATCCACTTCAATTTTTTCGTCTTCTTTAATATTGTCGTAAACAACGGAAAATCGGGAAACGCTGATATTGCGTTTTTGCAGGCAGGCGTTTATCAGCTCTTTAAGACCGACGGATGCTTTTATTGTTTCAAGTTCTCTTACATAGAACAAAAGATTATTGTTCGTTCTTTTTTGATATTCCAGACGCTCCTTCAGAACAGCCGCATCCAAATCCGGTTTTTGAAACATGTTTATCAAAGATTCCACATCATGCAGGAGTTGGGAGATCTGATTGGCAAAATAGATTTCCTGACTGGTTTGATTGGCGTCGCAAAAGCGCCTGGTCATTGTGTGAACGGTTTGCCAGGTTTGCAGCAGATCCTGCGCTTCTGAGTTTAACGCCCGGTCGGTGAGCAAAATGTAAAACGGATCGGAAACGGACTTATCGGGAATGAAGTGCGGAGTTAACTTCTGCCCGACGGCTTGCATCACCTTATCCATGCCGGTGTAGGTTTCGTTTAATTCCGCCCTCAATTTTTGAACATAAAGCACTTTGAACGGTCTGGAAGCTTTGTTAAGCTTTATTAAGACGAACTTTGTTTCGGGAGACACCTCACTTAGCGCTTTACAAGCTGCCAATGCCAGATCGTCCAGACTCTCAAAATTATTTATGTGACTTTTAATTAACGATAAACTATTCATTTTCCTTCTGTTTCGCATCTTCCCAATGAGCGTCCAATTCTTCCAAAGAGGCTTTTTTCATGGCTGCGGGATTCCCGTCGTACTGTTCTTCGATGTGCCGGAAACGGTTTGTGAATTTGTGATTCGTTTTTCTCAGGGCTTCTTCCGCCGAAATATTAAGAAAGCGACCGAGATTAACGAGCGCAAATAAAAGATCGCCGAATTCGTTTTCGATTTCGGTCTGATTCTTTTTCCGGAAGGCTTCTTTAAATTCTTCCCACTCCTCGGCTACTTTTTCGAAAACAGGCTCTATGGATTCCCACTCAAAGCCTACGGTTGCGGCTTTTTCCTGAAGCCTTTGCGCCTGCAAAAGCGCGGGGGCTGCTTTGGGCACGCCGCTTAACAAAGAATCTCTGCCCTCGTCTTTTACTTTTGTGTGTTCCCAGTTTTCCTGAACTTCAGCCGCGGAGCGCAGATCCTTTTCCCCGAAGACATGAGGATGGCGATTAATTAATTTTTGCGATATGTTCGTTACCACATCGTTAAAATCGAAACTATTCGATTCGGCGGCGATCTCGCTTTGAAAAACGATTTGCAATAATAAATCGCCCAGTTCTTCGGCTAATTTGTCCCAGCGCTCCTGATCAATGGTCTCCAGAACCTCGTAGGTTTCTTCCAGTAAAAATTGCTTTAAGCTGTGGTGTGTCTGTTTGGCGTCCCAGGGACATTCCCTGCGCAGGCGATGCATTATTTTTAAAAAGTCTTCCATCGTGTATTGCGGCGCGTTATTCGACATGGTTCCAACTCACGCATTTGGTTTGAATATTGGCGATTCCTTCTATTTCCGCTTCGATAATATCTCCGGGAGTCAAAGGACCGACGCCGGAGGGAGTTCCGGTGAGAATAATATCTCCGGGTTCCAGCGGAAAAAATTTACTGACATAAGCGATTAATTCCGGAATTTTGAATAACATTTGTTCGGTATTGCCGTGCTGGCGGATTGTACCGTTAACCGTAAGTTTCAATTCCAGTTTTTGCGGATTATTAAATTGTTTTTTCGGGAAAAAATCGGAGACAGGGCAGGCGTTCTTAAATCCTTTGGCAATTGCCCAGGGATGTCCGCGTTCTTTGGCTTTTTTTTGAATGTCGCGCAGCGTCAAATCGAGCGCCATGCCAAAGCCGGCGATATATTCCGGCGCTTCCTGTTCGCTGACGTTAAATCCCGATTTTCCGATCAGCACCGCCAGTTCAATTTCGTGATGAACCGCTCCCCGATTAGTAGGGATGGGAACCGGTTCGTAAAGCGAGCAAACCGCGGAATTGGGCTTTAAAAAAATCACCGGTTCCGAGGTGCGTTTTGATTGCATTTCAGTGATGTGCTCCGAATAATTCAATCCGATTCCAATGATTTTGGAAGGAGTGAATGTTCTGCCGTCGATCATTCGTACCTGTTTCATTCTGTCTCCTTTAAGATTCTGAATAGTTTAACCTTTCCGCGTATTATTGATAATTTTTTTACGGCTTCGATCGATTTAAGCACGTCCCGCTCTCTGGCGTGATCTATTAAAATGTGTACAAAACCGATCGAGTCCGAAACCGATTTATCGACTTCGGCGTGAGCCGAGGCGATATTGATGTTGTTTTTTCCCAGAACCGTGGCGATTAATCCGATAACGCCGGGTTTATCGATACACGGAAAGCGGATGTAATAGGCGGATTCGATATCTTCGATTGAGATCACGGGCTTGTCGTTCCAGTTTAAACGATAGGTGTCGAGCCGCGAAGGCGAATATCTGATAATATTGCCGAGGAACAGAATATCGCGTAAAATCAGGCTGCTGGTCGCCTTTATGCCCACCCCTCTGCCGTAAACCATGAAATTTCCCAGAAGATCGGTATCCACAAGGTAGGCGTTAAATTCTCCGCGCACCAGAGCAAGGGGGTGCGTCTTGGGCACCAATGTGGGATGCACCCGCACTTCAAATTGATCGCCGTGATCTTTAATGATGGCTAAAAGTTTAAAAACATAGCCGTAGTCGTCGGCGCACTTAATGTCAAAATCGGAGATTTCGGAAATCCCTTCGGCGTAGATGTGCAGATAATCAATATCTATTCCGAAAGCGGCTGCGGCTAAAATGGAAACCTTTTGGGCAGCGTCTGATCCTTCGTAATCGATGATGGAAAGGCTTTCGCCCAATTTGGTAATATCTTTTGATTTTAGCGCTTCCTGAAGCGAAACTTTTCTCTCTGTCATCTTGGTTAGAATCAGGTTGGAGGTTCCGCTGAGAATGCCGTATAATGCCATTATTTTATTGGCTAATAAATCCCTTTGAATAGTGCTGATTATGGGAACGCCGCCTCCCAACGAAGGCTCGGGTTGAATAAAAATTTTGTTTGCGTTCGCCAGGTCCGCCAACTCGTGCATTTTGGAAGCCAGCATTATGCGATTCGCGGAAATAATGTGGATTTTATTCTGAATAATACGTTTGACGATGGAAAAGGTCGGTTCGATACCGCCGATGGCATCGATGGCAATTTTGATCTCTCCGTCGTTCAGAATATCGTCGAGATTTGTTGTCAGCAAGGTTTGGTTAATATAATCGGGACGCTCGAAAGTAGGATGTTTTACCAATATTTTTTTCAGAATTAAATTAAAACCGGTCTTCTTAAAAATTTCATCCTTTTTTTGCGTCCAGAGCCGGTAAAAGCCCAATCCTAATTTGCCTAATCCCAGCAAGGCAAAGTTTATGTCTTTTCTTCTTGGCATATCGAACGATCCATACCTTTTTATTTCTGCGGTTTAACGGTCGAAACTACAATTTTATAAATTCCTTGCTGTCTAAGCAAATCCATGATGCTGATGACCAAACCGTGCGGTACCGAAGCATCGGCTTTTATGATTATACTTTTGTCCTTTTTAATGTCGGCTAATTTTTTGATTTCCTCAATTAAATTGCTGGTTGAAACAATATTGTCGTTTAAAAAAACGTTTTCGTCCTTATCAACATAAATGATCACTCTTTGGGCGGTGTGACCTTCGGAGCTCTCCGCTTTCGGGAGATCCAGTTCTATTCCCGGCTGCTCCAAAAAAGTTGAAGACACTGAAAAGAAGATGATCAAAATAAAGAGAACGTCGATTAAGGGAGTTAAATTTATCGACAATCTTCTTTTTTCTTTTGTTAGTAATTGCATCGTTCGGTTAACCTCAAAATAATATTGGAATTTATGTTTCTATTTCTTCCAACGGTTCTTTTTGTTTTAAATGGGCGATCTTGGTAATCAGTTGGTTGGTGTATTTTTCAATATCCAGAATCAGATTTTCCGATTTATGCGAAAAATAGTAATAAGCGATTAATGTCGGGATACCGATAAAAAGACCGGTGACCGTAGTAAGCAGGGCTTGAGAAATTCCGCCGGAAAGAGCGGCTGTCTGTCCGATTCCCTGCTCGTTGATTACCTCGAACACCTGCACCATTCCGATTACCGTTCCCAGCAGACCCATTAACGGCGCAACCGCGGCAATGGCTTCCAACACCACCAGACCGCGTTGTAACGTTCGTATTTCCTGCCGCCCCTGATCTTCCAGTATTTCCCGCATTTCTTCTTTGCTTGCGAGATAATTTTGCAGCGCGGTCATAATTATATTTGACAGGGGTCCCTTGTATCTCTGGCAGATATTCCGGGCTAAATCGAGGTCTTTAAGCGTCGAAAAATTCTCAACAACCGAAAGAATTTCCGGAGTGAGTATTTTCTTTTTGCGAAGCGATAGCGCCCGTTCGATTATAAATGCCACGGCAATCAGCGAAGTGATTGCAAGCGGATACATCATTATTCCGCCGCGTTCAAAAAACTCTAACATGGATCATCTCCCTCTTCTTAAATCCGGGTAAATCAATTTAGCCGTAATGGTTAAGGATTCCTCCGGGAAATCCTCCGGTAAGGGCAAAAACGGGAAAATAGCCTTAATGGCTTCGGTGCTCGAAAGTTCCAGCGATTTATGCCCCACTTGTTTTAAAACGTTCAAATTTGTCAATTTTCCTTTTCGATCGATCGTAAATTGAACGATCGTGTATCCGGAAATTAATCCGAGCCGGTAATACGCGGGCGGCGTAAACCAAACCTGATACAACCTTTGTTTTAACGCGTTTACATAGGGCGCCCATTCCCAGCGGTAAGTACTTAGTGAAAGCGCTCCTAAATCTTCGACCGAAAACTTTTTCTGATCCATAATCTGATTGGCGCCTTTGCTGGTTGAAATTTGCGCTTCCTGCAGTTTGCTTTTGGTATATTCCCTTTCAAGACTTCTTTCTTCGCTTCCTTCTCCTATCAACGCCTTTCGGTTAAAAGGCTTGCTTTGAAAGTTAGGGAAACTCTTGAATTTCGGCAAGGGCGATAGGTCGGCAAACGGAACATTGCCTTTGCTGTTGGGAGTTTCGCCGAGCTCTTTGGTCAATTCCGGATTTCTGGCGCGGGAATTCATGTTCGATAAAAGGTCTGTTTTTTCGGGAATCTCTTCGTTCTCGTTTATATTGTCAACAATTTTCCATTCCTTGGGCTTGGTTTTCGGTTTGTTCTCCGGGAAAATAATAGTTACCTCTTCGGGAGGGGAATCTTTTAATGAAACTGGGTTCTCTTTTAACCAGTCTTTTTGATTCAATAACCAGAATAAAAAAATATGGAACAATATGGAAAGGATGAACGCTAATAAAAGTATTCGGCGATCTCTGTCTTCCAGAACTGATTTTATATTAAAAGAAAATCCCATTAAATTATCACTCGTAAACAATAAGATAACCTACACCTTTTTTTAACCCTTGCTCTCCATTCGGACTATAGGCAAAATCATTTCTTCCAGAGAAACCCCGCCATGTTGAAAACTGTCCTTGTAATAGTTGAGATATTTATTGTAATTTGTCGGATAGACAAGATAAAAATCCTCTTTGGCAAAAACGTATGTTGTGTTAATTCCCCTCTTTGGTAAACGCCAGCTTGCAGGATCTTTTACAAAAATGGCGTGTTTGGGATCGATCTTTAAACTTCTGCCGTATTTGTATCGCAGATTAGTGGAGGTTTCACGATCGCCGATCACTTTTGTTCCTCTCAAACCGCGTACGCTGCCGTGGTCGGAAGTAATGAATATCATCGTATCGGTATCGGCGATTTGTCTGATTATGGAAAGGAGCGGAGAATGTTCGAACCAGGAACGCGTAAGACTGCGGAACGCCGCTTCATCGGGAACGATTTCCTTAAGAATGGGTAAATCGGAACGGCTGTGCGCTATAATATCCACAATGTTGACGACAACCGAAAGCAGTTGGGCGTCCAGAAAATTGTTCAAACTCCTTTCCAGCCGGCGTATATCGTCGCTGTTCATTATTTTAACGTATTTTAATCCGTTGCCCAAATTCAAGCCCTGACGCTGCAACTGCAAATCCAGTAATTCTTTTTCGTATCGATTCAGACTTTCATCATCTTCGTTTAACGACCACAACTCGGGGTAAAATTTTTCGATGTCTTCCGGAAAAAGTCCGCTGAACAGGGCGTTGCGCGAAAAGGGAGTGGCGGTGGGCAAAACGGAATAATAGTGCTCCCGTTCAATCCTGAACCATTCCGAAAAGAACGGTTCGAGCGACAACCACTGATCGAGCCGTAAACAATCGATAACGATGAAGACGACGCGCTTGCCTTTTTTTAACTGCGGAATAATGTATTTGTTAAAAATATCCGTGGAAAAGATCGGGCGGTTGGGGTCGTTTTCGTTGTGGACCCAGTTAGAATAATTCTTTTCGATGAATTTGCCGAATTCGGTGTTCAATTCGCGACGATGATCGTACAAAATCGTTCGAAAATTCTGATCCAATATGCTGTCGAGCTCCATGTCCATTTTAAAAATTTTCAATGCAATTTCAATCCACTCCCTGGTTGAAAGGGGATTCATCAAAGAGAGAGAAAGTTGCGCAAGTTCACTGGCATATTGCTGGCTGCGCCGTTCTTCGATAATGTTTTTTCGGTCTAAAATTTTTTTGCAAGCCATCAGAATCTGGCTCGGGTTTACCGGTTTTGTCAGGTAGTCGTCGATGCGCTGACCGATGGCTTCTTCCATCAGCGATTCTTCTTCGTTCTTAGTGATCATAATGACCGGCAGATACGGAAACAGGTCTTTGATTTCGTTTAAAGTGGTAAGTCCGTCTTTGCCGGGCATCATTTCATCGATCAGAACAAGATCAAAAGTCTGGTGTTTAACCTGATAAACTGCGTCTTCGCCGTTGGTCGCCGTAACAACGGTGTAACCTTTTTCTTTTAAAAACAGAATATGCGCCTGTAGCATTTCGATTTCGTCATCTACCCACAAAATTCGCGGCATGTTAACTCCAGAGTTGTTAATTATGAATTTTATTACTATTTACAAGAAGTTATAGTTCCCGGAGAATAAAATAAAGACCCCTTCTAAGTTTCAAAATGCCTTTGACGAACAATCTCGTACAAAATAACCGCGGTTGAAACCGAGGCGTTCAGCGAATTGACTTTTCCGAATTGCGGAATTTTAATCGATTGCGAACAAAAGTTCCGGAGATGCTTTCGCACGCCTTTGTCTTCGCTTCCGATGACGAGCGCGGTTTTGGTTTTGAAATTCACGTTGTAAATATTTTGTTCGGCGGACGGAACTGCGGCAAAAACCGAAAAATCCGCTTCCGAAAGAGCCTGAAGAGTCTGTTCGGGACTACGGGTTAAATAGAATTCTGAATAAAAAAGCGCTCCGGCTGAAGTTTTAGCCACGGTTGCATTCAAGGGAGCGCTGCCTTTTTCCGGCAAAACTATGCAGTCAACGCCGGTAATTTCCGCGGTGCGTAAAATGGCGCCCAGATTGTGAGGATCCTGTATTTGATCCAGAACCAAAACCAGCGGATCGGATTGGGAGGTTATTAACCGCTCCCAGCGGCTTTCATCGAGAAAAGGCTGAAAATCCACCAACGCTGCCGTCCCCTGATGCACCACAGGACCGACAAATTTTTGCAGAGCGTTTTTTTCGATATTTTCAAACGGAACTCCCCGCGTCCGGCAAAGATTGCGGATTTTGCCGATAATCTTGCCCGCCGCATTTTCGGCAAAGTAAACTTTAAGCACAGTATGCGAAGAACGCAGCGCTTCAAAAACCGGTTGTCTTCCGTAAATGTAAAATTGTTTCTTGTTATCCATAAAATTAAAATTCAATTGCAGTAATATTTTTTGTTTCTGTCGGCAATTTAAGGGATGCCGGGACGTGATGCAAAAACTCGCTTTCGGCAAAACGACTTTGTTTTGAACAACGGCTTAGAATTCACTAAATTAAAATAAAAATGGGGTATTATCGCCCTCTTTTATTTTTGAACCAAAACCGTTTAGGAGAATTAATGCAAATCGGAATTGTCGGATTACCTTATTCCGGAAAAACGACTCTCTTTTCCACCTTGTTAAAACATAAAAGCCACGACGCCGCCGGAAAACTAAGCGCCGAAAAAGGCATCGTAAAAGTTCCCGACGAACGTCTGGATCGGTTGACGGAGATGTTCAATCCGAAACGTAAGGTCAACGCAACAATCGAATACATTAAGGTGCCCGGTCTGGAAGGCGAAGCCGCCGGAACCAAAAGTCTTCCGCCGCAGTTTCTGGCGAATCTTAAAAACGTAGATGCCTTGTTGGTGGTTGTTCGTAATTTCGAAAACGAATATTATCCGCATCCGTTAAACCGCATCGATCCGCGAGCCGATATCGGATACATTAACACGGAGTTCTTGCTGAGCGATCTGGGTATCGTCGAAAACCGCTATGAGAAACTGAAAAAAATGATCCTTAAAACCCAGGATGAAAAAGACAAGAGAGAATTGGCTCTGTTTGAAAAATTGAAAGCCCAGTTGGAAAAAGAAAAACCGCTGAGGGAAATGGATTTTACGGAGCACGAAGCTCTGATTTTAAAAGGCTACCAATTTTTAACCGCCAAACCGGTTCTTTACGTTATTAACATTCAGGAAGATCAAATTCCCAGGGCTGAAGAAATTGAGCGCCAATTCGGCGATCTGATTTCCAAGAATTCATCGGTTACAACCCTGAGCGCCGAAATCGAGAAAGAGATTTCCGAGCTGGAAGAAGACGCCGAAGTATTTCTGGAAGACCTGGGCATCAAAGAACCGGCGCTGCTCAAATTGATTCGCAAGTCGTATGAGCTGCTCGGCTTGATTTCTTTTTTTACGGTGGGCGAAGACGAATGCCGGTCGTGGGCTATCCGCAAAGGAACAAACGCGCAGAAGGCGGCGGGTGTTATTCATTCCGATCTGGAAAAAGGCTTTATCAGAGCGGAAACGGTTCACTACGATGTTCTGATTAAAGCCGGTTCTTTAAGCGCCTGTCGGGAACAGGGTTTGTTGCGTCTGGAAGGCAAAGACTACATTGTAAAAGACGGCGACGTTTTGAACATTCGATTTAACGTGTAAGCGTCGGGAAGAGTTAGCTTAATTTGAATGTAGTAGCCATTAAGTTTTAACAAAAACGGATAATTTAAATTAAATGGATCATAAAATCGATCTTAATCCGAAAAACGAGCAAGACAACCGTTCTTGCTATGTTCTTGACACCAATGTGCTGTTGCACGACCCTTCGGCTATTTTCCGCTTCGAAGAGAACATTGTAATTATTCCGCTTTTTGTTCTGGATGAAATTGACAGTAAAAAGAAAGACCCGCAATTGGGTTATAATGCCCGCGATATCAGCCAAAAGCTGGAACAGCTAATCCAGCGCGGGGGAGACCCGTTTAAAGGCGTTGCCATTCCCAACGGATACGACGGCGTGCTTTATTTTGTCAACGATTTTATGTCTCAAAACTTTCCCTTGGAATTATCGACCACTTACACGGACAACGCGCTCCTTTCTCAAATTATGGGATTGAAGGAGCATTTTCCGCAGCGCAATTTTATTCTGATTTCCAAAGACCGGAATTTGCGCATTAAAGGATGGGCGTTGCAGATTCCCTGCAACGATTATGTGCACGATAAGATTTCGGAAGAATATCTGGACAGTTTTTTCCAGCCGGTAAAAGAGCTCCAGTTAATGGAAGAAGAAATCAATTTTCTCTTTAAGTCAAAGTCCGCCGGAAACTGGGAAATTCCTTACCGAAAAAAGTGGCGTCTGGTGGAAAATGAAGGCGTGGCTTTGTTTGATCCGGGGAATCAGTTTTTCGGGATGGCAATGCGCAAGGGAGATCGTCTGAAGTATTTTGATTATTTTTCCACAAAAATTCTGGACATGCCTCCCAAAGTGCTGGATACGGAACATTATCAATACAATTTTGAGCAGGCGGTGTGCATGCAGCAAGCCATGGACGACAGCATTAAAATTCAAATCATCATCGGTAAAGCCGGTACGGGAAAAACGCATATCGCCATGGCTGCCGCGCTGGAAAAGGTGTTCAAAGAGCGCAAGTACGATTCCATTAAACTGATCAAACCGGTTATTACCAAAAGCAGACTGGGCGAAGATATCGGATTTTTACCCGGGTCGGTAAAACGAAAATTGTTGCCCAAAATGCGACCGTTTGTAGATAAACTGCGGCTTTTTACCAGCGATCAAACCGAAGAAGGTTACAAAAAATTGATCGATTCGGGAGTGATCGAACTGCTGAATTTAGCGGACATTCGCGGAGCCGACCTGGCTAATTCGTTTGTGATTTTTGACGAGGCGCAGAACGCCAATCCGTTCCAGATGCGCACATTGGGCACGCGCTTAGGCGAAGACACAAAATTGATTGTTCTTGGCGATCCGACCCAAATCGACAGCGTGTATCTGGATAAATACAGCAATGCGCTTATCAATTTGTACGAAAACGCCTTAAAAAATCCCACTTCCTTTTTAGCTCACATTTGTCTTGTTCAAATGGTGCGCTCTCACACATCGAAATGGTTCGAAACATATCTCCAGAGGTTTAAGTAGCAAGCGATTTGTTTTTATTCCGGTACGCCGCCGTAAATTAAACAGGGATTTCCACCCGTTCCCGCCGAATTTTAAATACAGGGCGTCTGTTTTCTGCGAATAATTTGTTTGAACACGTTCTTTTCGAAAGGCGATTCCTGAATTAAAATATCCGAAATCCTGACATCCTCGGGCAATTCGTCATTTATTTGTTTTAAAATCCGTTCCTTAATCTTTTGCGGACGATCGAGCTCTTCGGCGGATATCGTATTTGCGTCGAGGTAAACGCAGGCAATGAGTTGTCCGTTTTCCGGATAAACCAGCGACTCTTTAACCGTTGGCAGCTCGTTGAGAGAGGCTTCGATTAATTCGGGAAATATGGGATTGCCCGTTTCGGGATTGATCTGATTTGCCTTATTCCCCCAAATTTGCAAACTGCCGTCCTCTTCCCGTCTTCCGATTAAACCCGTCTGAAAAAAGCGGTCTTCGCTGATCATAAAGGTCTTATCTTCCGAATGATCATATCCCTGCATGATCATGTTTCCCTTTAACCAGATTTCGCCGTAATCCGCGGAAAGGTCTTCGGTTACGATTTTAAAATCGGTGTTCGGTAACAGGTCGCCCTGAATCCAGCAAAAATCCGTGGTTGGTCTGCCGGCGATGAATAGGGATGAGGTTTCGATTAATCCGAACAGA
>JAADIP010000147.1 GCA_013151275.1 Calditrichota bacterium
TCGTATTCCCATGATGACCAGTTGTTCGCCCGGCTGGATAAAATTTGTGGAGCAGTTTTATCCCGAATTTATTCCCAATCTATCGACCTGTAAAAGTCCGCAACAAATGTTAGGCGCGGTAATTAAAAGCTATTTTGCCCGGGAACAGGGCGTCGATCCTGCCGGGATTTTTAGCGTGGCTGTCATGCCCTGCACGGCTAAAAAATTCGAAGCCGGGCGACCGGAGTTCAGTCACAACGGCTATTCGGACATCGACGCCGTTTTAACAACGCGCGAATTAACGCGGCTGATTCGCATGTACGGAATTGAATTTGATTCACTGGTTCCCCAACAGGCGGATATCCCGTTCGGTAAAAGAAGCACGGCGGGTAAGTTGTTTGGCGGAACGGGCGGAGTGACGGAAGCAGCCCTGCGCACCGCCTGTTATTTGATTACCGGCAAAGAACCTCATAAGTTGGTATTCGAAGATGTGCGCGGATTGGACGGGATTCGGGAAGCAAAAGTAAAAATCGGCGGTCTGGAATTAGGCGTGGCTGTGGCGAACGGCATTAAAAACGCACGCCGGTTATTGGATCAAATTAAAGCCGGACGCAGTGATTTGCACTTTATCGAAGTAATGACCTGTCCGGGCGGCTGCATCGGCGGCGGAGGACAACCGTTTGCCACGGATCGGGAAAAAATTCGAACCCGCCTGCAGGCGCTTTACAAAATAGATCAAACGGAAACAATCCGCACGTCTCACGAAAATCGCGCCGTGCAGGAGCTTTACGAAAAATTTTTGGAGCGTCCGTTAAGCCGTAAAAGTCACGAGTTGCTGCATACCCGGTACGCGGAGCGGAAAGTGTTAATCTAAATCGGCAAAGGCGATGAGCGATACCTTCAAATTAATTTACACGGTAAAAGAAAGCTGTCGGGTCTGTTACACCTGCGTCCGCGATTGTCCTGCTAAAGCCATTCGCATCAGCGGAGGTCAGGCTGAGGTCATTAACGAACGCTGCATCGGCTGCGGCAACTGCGTGCGCGTTTGCAGCCAAAACGCCAAGCAGGTTTACGCTTCCGTTTGGGAAGCGGAAGCCCTGCTGGACGCCGATCAAAAGGTGGCTGCCATTCTGGCTCCCAGTTTTCCGGCTGAGTTTCTTGATTTTAAGCCCGAAACGGTCGTCGGCATGGTTCGCGCCCTGGGATTTGAATACGTAAACGAAGTAGCCTTCGGCGCGGATCTGGTCGCCCGTCAATACCGCAAACTTATCCGGGAAAATCCGGACAAACAATACATTGCAACAACCTGTCCGGCTCTGGTTACTTATGTGGAAAAATACCATCCGGCGCTGGTCAAATATCTGGCGCCGATAGTTTCGCCGATGGTCGCCGCTGCCAAAGTTCTGCGCCAAAAGGTCGGTCCGGATGTGAAGATCGTTTTTATCGGTCCCTGCTTCGCTAAAAAATCGGAAGCGCGCCGCGACCAAACTCAGGGATTGATCGACAGCGTACTGACATTTGCCGAATTAAGAATGCTGTTTAAAAAAAGAAACCTTCTGCCCGAAACGGTTGAACAAACTGATTTCGATCCCCCTTACCCGGAAATGGGAATGGTTTTTCCCGTGACGCGCGGTCTGGTACAAACCTCGGGACTGAATGACGATATTGTTGACGGTGAAGTTATTGCCACCGACGGTAAAATGAATTTTGTACACGCCATTAAAGAATTCGAAAAAGGCGATATTCGGACGCGCTTATTGGAGGTGTTATGCTGCACGGGTTGTATTATGGGACCGGGATTTAGCCGGGATCAACCCTATTTTTCCAGACGCACGGCTGTCAGCGAATACGCCAAAGTTAGGCTCGATTTAAACCGGAAACGGATGAACGCGGATGAACGGCAGGCTTATTTTGATACCGATTTGTCGGTAAACTTCGAAGCGGACGATTTGCGCGTTCCGCTTCCCACAAAAGAAGAAATCAATGAAGTGCTGCGTCGCATGGGCAAAGAAAAACCGGAAGACGAACTGGACTGCGGCGCCTGCGGTTACGAAACCTGCCGGGAACACGCAGTTGCCATTTTAAAGGGTCTGGCTGAAAGCGAGATGTGTTTGCCTTACACCATCGAGCGCTTGAAAAAATCTTTACAGGAATTGAATCTCTCGCACGAACAATTAGCTTCCACAAGGCAGGCGTTGATCAATGCCGAAAAAATGGCAAGCATGGGGCAGCTTTCCGCCGGAATAGCCCACGAGATCAACAATCCTTTGGGCGTGATTCTGCTTTATTCAAAAATGCTGCTGGAAGATTGCGATCCGCAGAGCGAAGAATACGAAGATCTGAAAATGATCGCCGAACAAGCCGAACGCTGTAAGACCATTGTGTCCGGTTTGCTGAATTTTGCGCGCAAAAACAAAGTTACGCTAAAGCCGACCAATGTGCGCGAATTGATCGACCGGTGTCTGAAAGCCGTTATTAAACCGCAAAATATTGAGATCCGAATTGAACACCGATTAACCGATCAAATTGTGGATCTGGATGAAGACCAGATTATTCAGGTATTAACCAATTTAATAGTGAATGCCATCGAAGCCATGCCCGAAGGGGGCGTAATTCGTTTGATAACCGAAGATAAGGGCTCCGAATGGCAAATCATAGTCGAGGACACCGGATGCGGCATTCCGGAGCACATTTTACCGAAAATTTTCGAGCCTTTGTTTACCACCAAAAAAGTGGGCAAAGGAACGGGTCTGGGACTGGCGGTAACCTACGGAATCATTAAAATGCACCACGGAAAAATCGATGTAAAATCCAACGCCGATCCCGATAAAGGAGCGACCGGAACGCGTTTCACGATTACTTTACCCAAAAGGGGAACGTGGCAGACGCTTTTAAACAATAAAAACTGATATGATATCACTTACTAATTCATCGGAAATAAAAAATTATTCGCTTCATGGGGTTCTCCCGACAAAATCGGGGAATGTAAATTCCCCGCCCCTCTTTGGGGCGCGGAAATAAAAGCGGAAAGGAAGAGAATGATGGCTGACAACAAAAAAATTTTAATAGCCGACGACGATATCGATATGCTTGAACAACTTAAAATGCAATTGCAGGGTTGGGGTTTTGAGGTCATTGAAGCGGAATCTCAGGAAGAAGCCGAAAGAAAACTGGAACGGCTCAAACCCGATTTAGCCATTTACGATTTGATGATGGAAAACCGGGACAGCGGATTCGTTCTGAGTTACAAGACAAAAAAGAAATATCCGGACGTTCCGGTAATTATCGTAACCGCAGTAACCGGCGAGACGGGTTTAAAGTTTGACGCCGGAACGGAAGAGATGCGGCGCTGGATCAAGGCTGAGGCAATTCTGGACAAGGACATCCGCTTTGAACAATTAAAAAGAGAAATCGACCGTTTATTGGGAGAAGACCGATGAAATATTTAAAAGTTCTGGTAGCGGATGATGAGTCCGGAATGCGGCGCGGAGTTCGCAAAGTTCTGGGGAAATTCAATCTTCGGCTGGAAAATACGGACGAAGAAATCGGATTTGAAACCGTCGAAGCCGCCGACGGGCGCGAAACCATGAAGATTCTAAAATCGCAACCGGTCGATCTTTTGTTGCTCGATTACAAGATGCCGGAGTTGAGCGGACTCGAGATTCTGGAGCGCATCAAAGCCGAAAAAAAGGACGTAATGACCATAATGATCACAGCCTACGCTTCTCTGGATGTGGCGGTCAGCGCGACTAAAAACGGAGCGTTCGATTTTCTGGCAAAGCCGTTCACGCCGGAAGAATTGAAAAGAGTGGTGGAAAAAGCGAGCCGCAGCCTGATCGCCCATCGCGAAGCAAAACGTCTGGCGGAAGAAAAACGCAAAGTGCGCTTTCAGTTTTTGTCGGTTCTGGCGCATGAACTCAAGGCGCCGCTGTCTGTGCTCGAAAGCTATCTGCAAATAATGAAAAACCGCACGGCGGGAAATGAGCTCTCCGATTACGATCACATTATTGAACGCTCTTTGATTCGGATTGACGGCATGCGCAAACTGATTTTCGATCTGCTGGATTTAACGCGCATCGAATCGGGCGAGAAAAAGCGGAAATTGGAAAATATCGATCTTGTCGAAATCGCCCGAACATCGATTGAAACCCTGAGCGAACTCGCGCGCGGAAGGGGAATAGACATTACCCTGCACGCTCCGCAAAAACTAACGATGGTTGCCGATCGCAGTGAAATTGAAATTATTCTCAACAATCTGATTTCCAACGCCGTCAAATATAACAAAGACAACGGGAAAGTGGATGTTGTGATTGAATCGGACGAAGGCAAAGCGGTAATCAAGGTTTCGGATACGGGCATCGGATTGACGGAAGAAGAACAAAGCCGTTTATTCGGTGAATTCGTACGCATTCAAAATGAGCAAACGCGCCACATCATGGGCAGCGGGCTGGGGCTTTCTATCGTAAAAAAGATCGCACAATTGTACAACGGAAATGTGGGCGTCCGAAGTCAAAAAGGCGCGGGCAGTACGTTTTTTGTGTATCTGCCTTTCAAAAAAGAGGAAAGAAAAAATGAGTCCCGATAAAACGCCGTCCAAATCCGAGGAGAAAAAGCGTCTTGATACTCTGTGGTTTCCCGATTACTTTATATTCTTTAAATTCTCGTGACAAAAATTTTTACGGACGCGAAGGAGGAATCAAGATGCAATTCAATTTTAAGATTTTATTGATTGTTTTTTTGTTTACTTCTTTACGCTTGTATGCCGGAGATTTCGATCGCCGGAAGCCCCGAAATGATTTGGTCTTCGAAAGCGGTTTTGTGCACAACGGAGCGGGCTTCTGGGCAAGCGGCGGAGCCGGTATTGCGAATACCGAAAATCCCGAAGCTCTGCTTTACAACCCCGCATGGAACAATAAAGACGGATATTTAATTTTAGCGGGAGGTTTAAAACGCTTCGAAACCGATTTTGGTTATACCGGAGAAAACATCAAAATCGACGGCGAACTGCTCGCTCCCGCTTATTTTTTAGCCGCCGCCCGCTACAAAAAATGGCTTTTTAATGCGGGATATCGAACGTTTTACAATTTTACAATAAAATTCAAAAACGAAATAGTCACCATCGAACATCCCGAAGGAACCGGAGAATATTATTCCAATATCGAATCCAAAAGCGTGAAAAATATTTTTATGGGAGTTAATCGTCCTTTAACCGATCATTTGAGCGCGGGCGTTCAGGCGGGTTTACTCCTCTATTCCTTCAAAAGCAGCACGCACAATTTTAATTCATCCAACTCGGGTTTCAGCTATGATTTTAAAGCCGGACTGTTTCACAAATACACGGAGCGAATATCCGCCTCACTGGTTTTTCATTACCTGAAGAGGATAAAGTATGATTACGAATACAAGGGAATACGTTTTGTTAATGACGAGGGTGAAGAAATTCCCTTCAAAGAAAAACGAAAATTCATCATGCCCTGGTTCCTGGACCTCGGATTTCAATTCTGGCAAAGCGATTATCTGCAATTTATGTTCAAAATCCAATATCAGTATTGGCAGGAAATTTCAAAATACATGGACAACCGTTTACAATTGGCATTAGGTTTTAGCGTGTTTCCGAACGAATATTTAAAACTGCGTCTGGGCGCTTTTACAATGGGGGACTATCTGCAGAATACGAATGATACGGAAGACACGGCGTTTTTAACGGCGGGAATTGATTACCAACCGAGTCCTTCAGTCGCGTTTTCTTTAAGCGTTCTCAGCAGCCGGTTTTTTGCCGGGAAAACGCAATATCATTCCGAACGAATCAAACGAACCGAAATCTTGTTCGGCATTCAATGGAAAAGGTCTTTACTCGACTTTTAGAGTTTGGTAAAGAAAGGTATTAAAAAGGGGTAAAACCAATTGATTACAACCGATAAATTATCCGCGAACGCATTGGATTTTATCGATGATGTTAAACTGCAGATGCTCTTGCAAAGGGGCGCGCCCGAGCCCGAACAGGTGCGCGATGTCATTGCCAAAAGTTTGTCCAAAGCGCCTTTGCAATTGGATGAAACCGCCGTCCTCCTGCGCGCCGAAAACAGGGATCTGATCGGGGAAATTTTCGAAGCCGCCCGTAAACTCAAACGCGACGTTTACGGCAACCGGATCGTTTTGTTTGCGCCGCTGTACATCGGAAATTACTGCGTGAACGATTGCGCCTATTGTTCGTTCCGGCGCAGCAACAAAGACGCGGTACGCAGAACGCTCTCGCCCGAAGAAGTTGCGCGGCAGGTCGAAGCGCTGGAAGACAGGGGTCACAAACGCCTCATTCTGGTCTTTGGCGAACATCCGAAATACAACGCGGAATTTATCGCCGACACGGTACGCAAAGTTTATTCCGTAAAAAAAGGCAACGGCGAAATCCGCCGCGTAAACATCAACGCCGCGCCCATGGATCACGAAGGTTTTCGCATCATCAAGGAGGCGGGCATCGGCACTTATCAGATTTTCATGGAAACCTATCACCACGAAACCTATCAAAAAGTACACCCCGAAAACACATTAAAGGGCGATTATCTCTGGCGGCTGGACGCCCTGAACCGCGCCTTTGAAGCCGGATGCGACGACATGGGCATCGGCGCGCTGTTCGGTCTGTACGACTGGCGCTTCGAGGTTCTGGGGCTGGTGGCGCATTCTTTGTTTTTGCAGGAACATTACGGCGTCGGTCCGCACACCATAAGCTTCCCGAGATTACAGCCCGCTCTCGGAGTACAATTGTCCAATCAATATCCGGTTAATGATTACGATTTTAAGCGGCTGGTGGCTATTCTGCGTCTTTCCGTGCCTTACACCGGAATGATCTTAACCGCGCGGGAACGGGCTGAACTCCGCGAAGAAATTCTCGGTTTCGGCGTGTCGCAAATCGACGCCGGCAGCCGGATCGAAATCGGAGGCTACACCGAAATCGGCGACGCTCAGGTGCAGGCAATCGAAAAAGAACAGTTCCGCCTGGGCGATCTCCGTTCGCTGGACGAAGTGATGCGTCATTTATTGAATGCCGGCTATCTGCCGAGTTTCTGTACTTCGTGCTACCGGACGGGTAGAACCGGCGAACATTTCATGGAATACGCTATTCCCGGATTTATCCAACGCTTTTGCGCGCCTAACGGCATTTTAACTCTGGCGGAATATTTGCACGATTACGCCTCGGAACATACCAGAAAAGCGGGTGAAAGACTTATTCGAAAAGAAATGGAAAAGATCGAAGACAAAGGTATTTTAAAATTGGTGGAAGAACGTTTGCGGAAAATTAAGCGCGAGGGCAAACGCGATTTGTATTTTTAACCGAAAATCGGGTAAACAACATGAGCAAATCATTTCGTGAAGAACAGGATTTTTTAGGCTGCAGACAAATTCCTTGGGATGCCTTGTACGGCATCCACACAGCCCGCGCCGCGGAGAATTTCCCTTTGAGCGGTCGCAAGGTTCATTCCTCTTTAATCAGAGCCTACGGCGCTGTAAAATGGGCTTGCGCCCGTACCAATTTTGAACTGGGCTATTTGAAAGAAGAAATCTACCGGGCTCTGGCTGCCGCCTGCCGGGAAATGACCGAAGGCAAGTTGGACGAACACATTTTGATCGACGCCCTGCAGGGAGGCGCCGGAACTTCCACAAACATGAACGTGAACGAAGTGTTGTGCAACCGCGCTTTGCAAATACTCGGCAAAAAACCGGGAAGTTATCGGTACATCCATCCCGTTGAACATGTGAACATGCATCAATCGACCAACGACACCTTTCCGACGGCTTTACGGGTGGCAGCCATCGGAATGCTGCGTTCTCTGGAAGAACAATTGATCGCTTTATCGGAAACCCTGCAGGAATCGGAGCAAAAATTCGCTCATATTGTACGGATCGCGCGAACGGAGCTGCAGGATGCCGTCCTGACCACAATGGGAAGAACCTTCGGCGCCTTTGCCGAAGCCGTCAGCCGCGACCGTTGGCGAATTTACAAGAGCGAGGAACGTTTGCGGGTGGTCAATTTGGGCGGAACCGCTATCGGCACGGGAATTACCGCGCCCAGGCGTTATATTTTTCGCGTGGTTGAAAACCTGAAGGAGATTACCGGTTTCGGGCTGGCGCGGGCTGAAAATTTGGCGGAAGCCACACAGAACGCCGATGTTTTTGTGGAAGTAAGCGGCATTTTGCAAGCCTGCGCGACCAACCTGTTCAAAATCAGCAACGATCTGCGATGGCTTTCGTCCGGTCCGCACAGCGGTTTGAACGAGCTGCAATTGCCAGCCCGTCAGGCGGGATCATCAATAATGCCCGGCAAAGTCAATCCGGTAATTCCCGAAGCCGTAATGCAGGTCAGCTTAACGGTAATGTCCGACCATGAGCGCTTGAGCAAGGCGGCGGCACTGGGAAACATGGAATTAAACGCATTTATGCCGCTGATTGCCGACGCGCTTTTGCAAAATCTGCAACTCCTGAAAAACGCGGCTTACATTTTGAATCATCATTGCCTGCAAGGCATTAAAGTGAACGAAAAAGTCTGTCAACGCAACGTGCAAAATTCGACGGCAACTTTGACGGCGCTGGTGGGAAAACTCGGTTATCAAAAAGCGCAGAAATTAGCCGGACAAATGCAAAAAACCGACAAATCCGTCCGGCAATTGATTCTCGAACAAAAACTGATGGATGCCGAAACCTTTGATTATCTTATTTCCGCGGAAGCGGTTAACCGTCTCGGGAATCCGGAGGAAGCATGAAAAAAACTCCGAAAGCGATGCGCGTGCATATCGGTCTGTTTGGTCGGCGCAATGCGGGCAAGTCTTCCTTAATCAATTCCGTTACCGGGCAAAAGATTTCCATTGTTTCAAAAGTTCCTGGCACAACAACCGATCCCGTGGAAAAAGCCATGGAATTGCTGCCTCTGGGTCCCGTGTTGTTCATCGACACGGCTGGCGTGGACGATAAGAGCGAACTCGGCAAGCAGCGGATCCGGAAAACGTATAAAGCCATCGAACGCACGGATGTCGCTCTGGTAATCGCGAACGACCGCTGGGATCACTACGAAAATGATTTGTTGGAACGATTTAAAGACCGGCGCATTCCGACCATTGTTGTTTTCAATAAAGCCGACCTGTCGCGTCCCTCCGAAAGGATACTTAAAAAATTAAGCGCCGAAAAAATTCCCTTTGTAATTACCTCGGCAACCAACGGAGAGGGAATCAGAGAGCTCAAAGAATTAATCGTTCGTCTCGCGCCGCAAACCGCTTTGAATAATCCCGCGATTGTGAGCGATCTGATACCTCCGGGCGAGCTGGTTATTCTTGTGACGCCCATCGATCCCGAAGCGCCCAAGGGTCGGTTGATTCTTCCGCAGGTTCAGACCATTCGCGACATTCTGGACAACGACGCGTACTGCATGGTCGTTAAAGAACGGGAGCTGCGCGACGCTCTGGATCGTCTAAAACGCCCTCCCGCGCTTGTGGTTACCGATTCGCAGGCTTTTCTTAAAGTAGCCGGAGATACCCCGCCCGAGGTTCCGCTGACGTCCTTTTCCATTCTGTTTGCCCGTTTAAAGGGCGATTTGCCCGCTTTTGTCGAAGGAGCCGTGGCTATCGATTCTCTGAAGCCCAACGCGCGTATTTTGATTGCCGAAGCCTGCACACACCATCGTGTAGGCGAAGACATCGGAACGGTGAAAATTCCGCGCTGGCTCAGACAATACGTGGGGGCTGCACTGCAATTCACCCATATTCAGGGACACGATTTTCCCGAAGACCTTTCGCGGTTTGATCTGGTAATTCATTGCGGCGCCTGCACATTTAACCGCAGACAGATGCAAAGCCGGATTTTTCAATGCAGACAAGCCGGCGTGCCCGTCACCAATTACGGCGTGGCTATTGCGTATTCGTTGGGCGTTTTTGAAAGGGCGCTTGAGATATTTCCCGAGGCAAAAGAAATTTTCCTGAGAATGAAATCTTTACAAAAGTCGAAACAACCGGTCGCTTAAATCTGCCCGAGCTTCCGCCTGCGGCGCAAAAGCCGGGTTTGAATAAAGAATACGTTAAAAAGAAATTTTAAGATTACTTGGATGTTTTCGGAAAAAATAACGCCGCTTTAAAACTCTCTACTCTTATTTACCGATTTCTTCGATAAGAGATTTTATGGACTCCAAAAAGAAAGGCTTTTTAAGATATTTGAAATTGCCGTTTTTCGGTAATTCAACGCTTGAATGGTCTTCATCGTAACCGGACATGAAAACAAACGGTTTTTCGGGTAAAATAGTCACCAGTTTTTCATAGACCTCCCTGCCGGAAAGGTTCGGCAGGTTCAGGTCTAAAAACACCAAATCGATTTCATCATGATATTTTTTGCAAACCTCGATCGCCTCTTTCCCGTCCCCGGCTTGCAGACACTCGACGCTCCATAATTTCAGAACTTCAATGATCACTTCGCGAATATATTCTTCGTCATCGATAATCAGAGCTTTTTTTATTGATCCCGGCAATTTTCTTTCCCTTTGTAAATGTTTTTTATTATATCGACAGAAATCGCTAAATTATTAATATATTGCAAATATGAATAACAGCAGGAGGAAGCATGGGGCTTTCAGTTGTGGACGGATTGATTATTGTTTCTTATTTGATTGTGGTAGCGCTTATCGGCTCGCTTTCCGGAGGAAAGCAAAGAACAATAAACGACTATTTTTTAGGAGGATCCCGCGTTCCGTGGTGGGCGGTTGCCTTTTCCATTGTCGCGGCGGAAACGAGCAGCCTTACCTTTATCAGTATTCCCGGATTAGCCTATTTGACCAATCTTAACTTTTTGCAGCTTACCATCGGTTTTTTGACCGCCCGCATCATAATTGCAATTGTCTTTCTTCCGGCTTACAAAGAAGGTAAAATCACCACAGCCTACACCTTTTTACGTCAACGTTTTGGCTACCGGACGCAGCGTTATGCTTCGGTGGTATTTCTTTTCACGCGCGTCGCAGCCGACGGCGTCCGTCTTTTTGCCACGGCAATTCCCCTGGCTATCATTCTTAAAGCGGCGCCCTGGTTTGAGGGATGGAGCAACTTCCAGATCTATCTGGTTTCCATTATTTTGATTGCCATTGTGTCGCTTATTTACACTTACACGGGCGGAATGAAGGGCGTGATATGGGCGGATGTGCTGCAAATGACCATTTACGTCGGCGGCGCGATTATTGCCCTGATCATCCTGTGGCAACGTCTCCCGGCGGATTTCACCATTCCCGCCGAAAAATGGCAGGTTTTCAATCTCGATTTCGGTACTTCTGTCGGCGACTTTTTCAGAAAGCCCTATACGCTTCTGGGAGCGCTGATCGGAGGAACCTTTCTCTCCATGGCGTCGCACGGAACCGACCAGTTGATTGTTCAGCGGCTCTTATCGACGCACACTTTAAGAGACAGCCAAAAAGCCGTCATTACCAGCGGCATTTTAATCATTTTTCAGTTTGCCCTGTTTCTGGTTGTGGGATTATTGCTCTACGCCTTTTATCACGGAGTTGCGCTGACCGATCCGGCAGCCCCGTTTCAGAAACCCGATGAAATTTTCCCCTATTTTATCATTCACAATTTGCCCTCCGGCGTTAAAGGAATCATCATCGCCGGATTGTTCGCCGCGGCTATGTCCACCCTTGCGGGATCCATGAGTTCGCTTTCCGGTTCCGCCATGTTCGATTTGTACAAACCCTTACTGAAAAGGAAACTGACTTCCGCAAAAGAACTGGCGGTTTCACGGGTGATGACCATTATTTCCGCGGTGATTCTGATTTCGGTCGCTTTTATTTTTATTAAGATGAGTCAGTCGGTGGTGGAAATTGCGCTGGGAATCGCTTCGATTACCTACGGCGGCATGCTGGGCATTTTTCTTTTGGGATTGCTTTCCAAACGGGTCAAAGAACGAGGCGCATTGATCGGATTTACCGCCGGACTTATCGCCATGCTTTCGGTCAGCATTACGCCGATACTTTTGGGACGCCCGCCGTTGGTTCACTGGACATGGTATGTGTTAATCGGCAGCGGCGTGACGATCATTGTCGGCTTGATTTCCGATCGAATTTCCGATTCGTAGCTATCGGGTGAGCGCGGGATTGTGCAAAATGTAGCCGTTGGGTTCCATGCGGTATTTGCGTTTTAATTCCAGAGTGTCCGCCGGCAGAATAGCCATAAAGCCGTACCGGTCACGAATTTCATCGATCACGGAATCGAGCGTTTCGCGGCGCGTTTGTTCGTCGAATAAAAAACGCTGATAGTTGACGGACTCGATGTCGCTGACCGAGACGCCCACGTGCCGGATGCGGGTTCGACGCAGACGCAACCGATCAAAAAGGCGTTCCGCCGCGCCGAAAAGCTCCGCGCTATGGTTGACGGCATGCGGCAGCCGCGCGCTTGTGGCGTGAAACCTGAAATCGGAGTACTTGATTTTTACCCCGAGCGTACGACAGATCAATCGTTCTTCGCGCAGCTTTTTACCGATCCGTTCACACAGGTATTGCAGCGTTCCCTTGACTATTTTAAGATCCGAGGTGTCTTCTTCGAAACTTGTTTCGCGGCTGATTTGTTTGGGGAATATTTTGCGCCTCACGGGACTAACGTCTTCGCCGCGGGCAAAACGCCAAATTTTTACGCCGTTCTTGCCGAACAATTGCTCCATAACGCGTTTGGGCAGCTTTGCCAGTTGACCGATCTTAAGGATGCGCAGATCAAAAAGCTTTTCCTTTGCCATGCGCCCGATCCCCGGCAAAAAATCCACCGGCAGGTCGGCTAAAAACGCCTGCTCTTCTCCGGCGGGCACCTCCACAATTCCGCCCGGCTTTTTTAAACCCGAGGCGATGCGCGCAATCACCTTGTTGCCGCCGATGCCAATCGAAACGCTAACCCCCGTCAGCGACCAAACCTCCTGCTGAATCTTTTTCGCCACCCATCGCGCCGAAGGATAAAGATGCAGCGCTCCGCTCAAATCGAGATAGGCGTCGTCAAGCGAGGTGAATTCAACTTCCGGCGTGTAGCGTAAATAGACCTCCTGAAAAATCAAAGAGACAGCCTTGTAGTGCTCGTAATTACCCTTCAAAAACACCGCCTCGGGACACACAGCCTTTGCCCTGAAAAGCGGCATGCCCGTGCGAACGCCGCGCGCCCGCGCTTCGTAACTTGCCGTGTGCACAACGCCGCGCTGGGTCTCCGAACCGCCCACTACCACCGGCTTACCGCGCAGCAAAGGATTAAATCCCTGCTCCACCGAGGCAAAAAAGGCATCCGCATCGATGTGCATGACGGTGCGTCGCTTATCCATCCAAACACACCCGCGCTATCTGCCAGTCAAAGTGAGAGCTGTCGAATAACAGCTCAAAGTAATCCGAAGTGTCGGCAATCACCGAAAAATGGTGTTGACGATTGTAACCCTGATTGCTCACCCAATGACCGTTTAGCTGAAACACCTTGTAAACGCGTCCGTTCCACTTAAAACGCAAAGGACGCATCTGACCGTCTTTAAAATGCGTAATGACTTCTATTGGCTCAAAAATATCCTCAAAAATCATGGCTGTTTTTACCCTTTTAAAGTGTACATCAGTACACCTAAATATAAAACATCGAAACGAGTAATGCAAGGATTTATCTATTAAAAACGGGATGGAATAGACGATTAATGATGCGCGGTTAATTTTACAGAGGGAGGCATAAAACGATACGGCTCCGCGTCCCCGTCGGAATCGGCTTTTGATTAAACAGGGCGCAAAAAAGCAATAAAATAAAAATGCCGCCCCGTCAAAACGGGACGGCTTGAAGAAAAGCTATTCGACCTTGGCTAAGACATCGCTACGTTGAACGATCAAATACTCCTTGTTGTCGATTTTCACCTCGTCGCCGGAATATTTTGAAAAGATGATTTGGTCACCTACTTTGATCTTTTTTTGTAAATCTTCATCCGTTCCGACGGCAACCACTTTACCCATGCGTGGTTTTTCTTTTGCCGTATCCGGGATGATAATTGGGCCAACTTTTTCCTCTTCTTGAATCAATTCGATAAGAACCCGATCGTCTAATGGTTTAATCTTCACAGTACCCTCCTTCACTTTATTCCCAATAATCTATTTATTTTTGGTTTATCAAATCCCACAATTGGTTTGTTATTTATCAAAATCACAGGTACGCCGCTTTGCCCTGTCATCCTTAACATATCCCCGGCTGCTTTCGGGTCGCGCGAGACGTCGATATCTTTAAATTTAATTTTTTTCTCTCTGAAATACCTCTTTGCAGCGTTGCAAAAACCACACGTCGGCGTCGTAAAAATAATCACCTTAGGCTGTGAAGTAACCGGCATTGAATCCTCCTAATTAATTAACGGTAACTAACTTCAATGCCATTTGATGATTAATTTGTTTAAAAGTTACATCACAACCGCACGCCGCACGATCCACATTATTTGAACCACTAATATAGTAATATTTAAGTTTTGTTGCAATATTCATTTGAACGTAATTTTTAAAAATCCGAAAACCCGGACAAGCCGGTATCCTGCAGGAGAAAAGTTGTTATTGGTTATCGGTTAAGGGTTAAGTGACAAGGTCGTAATGCGTGATGCGTAACGAGTAACATAGTGACAAAGTAACATAGTGACGAGTGACCTAATCTTAGGTTTAGTTGTTTAGAAGTTTAGGGGTTTAGAGGTTTAATTTAGGACAATAGATGATTATCAGAAAGTGGTAGTAGGTAGAAAATAGTAAAATGTTCGTTGGTAAAAGGAAATACTTTTTTATCCACAAAAAATAATTTGGTTGAATCATTCAAACTTTTAAGCTATGACGGGGATAACACATTATTCATTATTGAGTCCGCTCTAAAAACCGTGTTCTGTCATTTCGAACGTAGAGAGAAATCTTATAACTCTAATAAAAACAAAAGATTTCTCGTCGCTACGCTCCTCGAAATGACAAATACAGACCTTTTTAGAGTGGACACATTATTCGTTATTCATTCTTCATTATTCATTGTCCATTGTTCATTACGCTTCCGCAGCAGGGTATTCTCTCTTTCAGAAAAACAACATAAAACGTCTGCCCCAACCGGATCGGTTCGCCCGGACTTAAACGGAATCCTTCTCTTTCCAAAAGCCGCGCCGCATCTTCCGAATCGGCGGGAATTAAAATTTTGCCGCCCGAATTGATGATTTTCTGCAGATTTATTTGTGAAAGCATCTTTGCCGACTGTTCGTCAAAAATCCACAATAAATCCGCAAACGACGGGGACATGGAGTCCGCGGGCGCCTGCCTTAACTTCCAACCGGTCTGGTTTCCGAGCTCCGTTAACGGAAGGGGAAGCCGATTTTCAAGGTAAAACAGCTCATATTCATCCGCGCCGTTCGAGAGAATTTTTACCGCGCGCCACTTGGTGTTTATTGTAAAGGGAATCTTTTTCGGGTACATCGCTAAATCCTCAGCGTTTTTCCATTACCCGCCGCGTTAAACCGCGAACAAGAGTTCCGGGTAAAAATCTCAGCATCTGAACGGTTAGTTTGTTTAACAATCCCGGGATGATTACGGGTTTCCCGTTCATCAATCCGTTAAATCCTATTATTGCGACGGATTTTGCATCGTGAATAAAGAAGGAGTTGGCTTTGAAAAATTTCAGATGTTCCAATTGGGCTCTTTGGGTAAATTCGGTTTTTGTCGGTCCCGGACAAAGGGCGGAAACAGCGATGCCTTTTTTGTGTAGTTCCTGGTGAAGCGCCAGAGTAAACGAGACAACGTAGGCTTTTGTTGCGTAATAAACGGACATCAGGGGACCGGGCATAAAACCCGCCACCGAAGCGACATTCATAATTTTCCCGCCGCCCCGTTCGAGCATTTCGGGAAGAAAAAGTTTTGTCAGGTGCGTCAAGGCTTTAATATTCAAGTCGATCATATTCAATTCCCGGTTAATGTCGGTCTCTTCAAAACGACGATACAGTCCGAATCCGGCATTATTAACCAGAACATCGAGCGACACTTTAAATTCTTTGTTTACTTTATTAAACACAAGCTCCGGCGCAGCGGATTCCGAAATATCCCGGGCGATAATAAAGACCCTTCGGTGATAAGATTCTTCAATTTCTTCTTTGATCTTTTTTAGTTGATCCGAATTCCGCGCCACAAGAATCAAATCGTAGCCGTTTCGGGCGAAAACATAACTCAACTCTTTTCCGATGCCTGTGGAGGCTCCCGTAATCAATGCGGTTTTATTCATAATTTTATCCTTTTTCGAGCGGTTTTAAAGTAAAACAGATTTTTTTCGTTAAAATTCCCGCTTATTGCTATTATCGGACGAATTAAACAGGGCTTTTTGTTGTTAAATATAAAGAAAATAAATAAATTTGGGGATAATTACAAAAAGACAGTATTAAGGCGGGGACTTTCCTCTTATGCCGCGTTTCACTTTAAAGCTGGAGAGAATATGGAAGGCATTTTAAAGGCAATTCTTTTGGGTATTGTTCAGGGACTGACGGAATTTTTACCTATTTCGAGTTCAGGACATCTGGTAATTTTTTCTTATTTTTTAAATTTTAAAGGCAGCGGTCTGGCTTTCGATGTTTTTTTGCATCTGGGCACGCTCTTTTCGATCTTTTTACTTTTCAGAAAAGAATTAAAACAGATGATTGTAAGTCCTTTTTATTATTTAACGGGAAATCTTTCCGATGAACACAGATACTATTTACGATGGGATTTTTATGTTATTCTTGCCACCATTCCCGCCGGAATTGCGGGAGTTTTCTTCAAAGATCAGATAGAGGTTCTTTTCGGCAGTGTAATTGTCGCCTTTTTATTTTTATTTTTAACGGGCATGATGATGGTTTCGATTCCCTTTTTAAAAAAGCAGAATAAAGAGATAAACCCGGTTTTGGCTATTACTATGGGTTTTGCTCAGGCTTTTGCCATTCTGCCCGGCGTGTCGAGAAGCGGAAGCACCATTTTTTCGGGAATTCTGCTGGGCGGAGAACAGGAAAAAGTAGCCCGCTTTTCGTTTATCATGTCCATACCCGCGGTAGCCGGCGCGGTTTTGTTAAAGGCGCGCGATCTGATGATCGCTCCGCCTCCTTCGTCGGAACTGATAAATATTGCTCTGGGAACGCTGTTTTCTTTCGTGTTCGGCTGCCTTGCCATATTATGGCTTTTGAATTTTGTCAAAAAAGGCAAATTACAATGGTTCGGATATTATTCCATTATTTTATCAATCACAGGAATTGTTTGGTATTTCGGATTTTAAATTATGGACAAAACAAAAGATCTTTTTACCTCCCGCTTCGGTTTAGTAGCCGCCACGGTTGGCATGGCTGTGGGAGCGGGAAATATTTGGAGATTTCCGAGACTTGCCGGTCAGTACGGCGGAACATTTATTCTGCCCTGGATATTGTTTCTGTTTATATGGTCTATCCCGCTTTTAATTGTTGAATTCTCAATTGGCAAGAAAACGCGATCGGGAACAATCGGATCCTTTTACAAAATTAATCCGCGCTACACCTGGATGGGGTGGTTTGTCGGATTTTGCACAACAGCCATTTTGTTTTACTACTCGGTTGTTTGCGGATGGAGCTTAAAGTATTTTTTACTTTCATTAAGCGGTAAAATTTTTGAAATTGACCATCAGCAATTCTGGTTTCAGTTTACCCATTTCAAGTGGGAGTCGCTGATCTATCATTTTATTTCGATCTTCTTAGGCGTTTTTATCATTTACCGCGGAATTGTTCACGGGATTGAAAAGTTTTCGAAAATTGTCGTTCCGGCGCTTTTTGTTTTATTGGCAATAGCGGCGCTTCGGGCGATTACGCTGCCCGACGCCCGTCTGGGAATCGAGTATTTTTTTAAGATCGAGCCGGAAAAATTGCTGGATCATCGAATCTGGATCGACGCCTTGTCTCAGTCGGCATGGTCAACCGGAGCCGGCTGGGGACTGCTTTTGACTTACGCCATCTACGCCCGGAATCAGGAGAACATTATCGGCAATTCTTTTCTTACCGGAATAGGAAACAATTTGGCTTCCGTTCTTGCCGGGCTGGCGATCATTCCGACAGTGTTTGCCTTAACGCCGGATGTTTCCGCCGCAAAAGAAATTTTAGGTTCCGGCAATCAGGGACTGGCGTTCATCGCGCTGCCCGACCTTTTTTCGTTAATGCCCTGGGGAAGATTTTTTGTGACCGTTTTCTTTCTTGCCCTGTTTTTTGCAGCCATGTCCAGCCTGGTATCCATGATCGAACTGGCGACGCGCATTCTGATCGATTTCGGACTGCAAAGAAAAAAAGCGGTGCTCTGGATTGGTTCGGTGACTTTTGTTTTGGGCGCGCCTTCCGCTTTGTTCCTCGATTTCTTTAATAATCAGGATTGGGTGTGGGGATTGGGTCTTTTGTTAAGCGGTCTGTTTTTTATAATCGTTGTGAACAAGATCGGCGTCGAAACCTTTTTGAAAGACTGGCTGCAGTTCCCGCGTCGGAATTCGTTTTTATCCGTAACAGCCAAAATACTCTTTCGCTTTTTAATGCCCCTTCAGTTTATTGTGATGATAGGCTGGTGGTTTTTTCAATCGGTTCAATGGAATCCCAAAACCTGGTGGCAACCTTTACGTACATACAGTTTGGGAACCACAATTTTACAATGGGCGGCGGTTCTTGTAATAGGAATTTTAAGCGTTCGCTGGTTTACCAATCTTTTAAACAAAAAGAGAAACGAGGAAATCTCCAAAGATGAAATCATTTGACAATGCCCTTAACGAAATTCAGTCGGGGAAAATTGAACCGGTTTATTTATTGGTCGGCGCGGAAAAGTTTTTTCACGATCAATTTATTCAAACCTTGTCCGGAAAGCTGTTTACGGATCGCGGCAGCAGAGATTTAAACGAAATAATTCTTTACGGCACCGAAAACACGGAATCCGATGTGCTTTCTCAACTGAGTTCTTACCCGATGTTGGCAAATCAAAAATTAGTGGTTGTGCGCGAATTCGATAAAATGAAAATTCAGGACGAAGAGACATTCGAAAAGCATTTGAAAAAGCCGCCCAAGTTTTCGGTTCTGGTTTTGAGCAGCGCGGAGCAAATGCGCACTAAATTTTTTCAAAAGTTAACGCGCCTGGTCACAACGGTGGATTGCCGTCCCATCGCTGAAAGCAGACTTCCGTTTTGGGTCAAAAACTACTGCCAGCAGCGCGGTTACTCGATCACCCCTGAGGCGGCTCATTTTTTGATAACCAACGCCGGCACGCACATTCTGATTCTGAAAAACGAAATCGAAAAGGTGATCAGCTTTAAGGGCGAAAAAACGGCTATTACGGTTGACGATTTGCAAGAAACCTCCGGCATGTACCGCGAAACCAATGTTTTTACTCTGCAAAGGGCGCTGGCAAAAAAGCATCTGGGGAAAAGCATTCAAATCAGTCATCAGCTTGCGGAGGCTGGTTTTGAACCCACCGCCATAAACGCAGTGCTTTTTGCCTTTTTTCGAAAGGCGTTAATGATAGCTTCGTTAAGGCGGCAGGGATTGAGCGCGGCGCAGATCAGCCAAAAAATGAAACTGCAGGATTTTCAGATGCGCGAAATTTCGGATGTTTTGAATTATTACAGCTTTTCCCAGCTAAAAAAAGTCGTTCAATTGTTGCACGGTTTCGACAAAGCGCAGAAGGGAATCGACAGCACGGAATCCCCGAATCTTGAGATTCTGTGCTACAAGATTTGCAGAACTTAAAATTGGATTGTATTTTCTTTTAGAATATGAAAAAAAATCGGAACTATTTTTTTTGAATTAATGTTAAACAGAAAGTTTGTACATGATTAAAATTGAAAAGGCAATAAAAACAAGTTCTTCGCCGACGGATGAGGAATTGATCGCCCGTTTCCAGCAGGGTGACAATTATGCTTTCAATTTACTGGTCAAAAGATACAAGGATCCGTTGTTAAACTTTGTTTATCGATTTGTCGGAGAAAAAGAAGAAGCTGAGGATATTGTCCAGGAAACATTTTTACGTTTATTTAAGAATAAACATTATTATCGGGAAATCGCCAAGTTTTCCACCTGGATTTACACAATCGCCGGGAATTTGGCGAAAACGGAATTAAGAAGGCGCCGGCGTCGTAAACTGTTATCTATCAGTCACTTTATGACCAGTGAAAAGGATTATGATATTCCGGATGAAGACAGCAATCCCGAGCGGGAAACCAATACGGTGATAACCGACAGGATCATTCAAAAGGCAATAGACAAGTTGACGCCGAAATTTAAGCAGGTAATAATTCTGCGGGATATTCAGGGATTCTCTTACGAAGAAATTGCGGAGATTGTGGGAATTCCGCTTGGAACCGTAAAATCGCGGGTTAACAGAGCCCGATTAAAATTACAGGAAGACCTTAAACAATTGATGAACGAAAAATAAAGACAGGGAGTGATAGCCTATGATGTCTTGTGATACTGCAAAAAGAATGCTATCTGATTATATCGAGAGGACCCTATCCCCTGATGATTTTTCCTCGGTCGAGGAACATCTTATGCGCTGTCCTGATTGCAAGCATATCTTTGAAGATGTGGCTTACTTAACCGAAAAGCTTCGCAGCTTGCCGCTCGTACAAACGACGGAAGAGTTTGACACCCAACTGCGCCTGCGTATTTCCGATGAATTCATGATGGAACATCCGTTAATAACCAAGAAGAATCTGACTTTCGGATTGTCCGGCGCCGCCCTGATCGCTGTCATTGCCTTCTTTATTGTTACGACCATGAATACGAACACCGTTCCCATGGCTCCGCCCTCATCCGACAACGTGATGAATCAAACTCAACAAATGGCTTCGCCTATTATTTCGAATCGGGCTTTAAAAACGGCTGCTTCCAATTTTTCCGGTAAAAAAGATACCATCAGACAGGAACCGCAAAAGCTTGACCGGGATAAAATTAAATTGGTCGATCAAGAAAAACATTAGTAACAGATAGCAAAAAATCTGTTTAAATTTGTGGGTTGCATATTGCAGCCCATTATTCGTATTGGCACGCCCGGGCATAGTACTTGTTTTTAGGAATTTTTATTCTTAAGTTAACAAGCTTTATAAAGAATGAGTAAGCCGGTGATAAACTTTGTAGCCCTTTTTTTACTGATAATTATCGGAATTTTCGTAAATCCCGAATCATGGGGATTCTGGACAAAGCTTGCCTTTAAGGTAATCATTTTAGCCGGTATCTCCGCCATTCTGTACAATTTTTGGGGAATGGCGGCGGAAAACGATCAAAATGAAGAGGCGGACGAAATACCGCCGGACAATGAAACCGATTTGGAATCGGAAGATGCGTTCTTTGACAATAAGGTTCGATTGCTCACCAAATCTCTGCACAAAAATCCGGAGATTCTTGACTTTTTACGAAAGCAGTTTACCATTATCTGGAATTTTATTCTTCCCCATAACGGCTATTTGTTTTTGGTTCTTCCGGAAAGGGAAGCATTGTTACTGCACAAAAAGGTCAAAGATGAAATACTCGCCGCACAAAAGGATCGACCGATTCCCTTATTTAATTTGATCGATAATGCGCGGGGATTTTTAATAGAAAATCATGTCGAAAACGGCTCGAACTTAATTCCTCTTTACAAAAAGGACGTCTATGTTCCCCGTTCTTTTCTGGGCTTTCGGGCTGATATTGACAAACAGCTTCACCTTTACTGGATTTTTGACGCCGAGGCTTATGATTTTTTTAATCACGAAGATCGATCGACCATTCATAAAATCAACGAAATCACTTTGGAGTTCCTGAAAAAAGCTTTGATAATTGAGCACCTTAAGGAGGAAAACGTTCAAACCAGCAAATCGCTTGCCCTGTCCAGACAATTAACCCTTGCGCGCTCGATTAAATCGGCGGTAAATCAATTCACCGAATTTTTAATTCAGGAATTTCAGGCGACCAAATTGACCATTGCCTTTCGTAAAGATTACGATTTAAGCTCAACCCGGGGTGTTATTATTTACTCCATCGGGAAGGACGACGTTTTTAAGGCAGGGTACGAATTCCCTTTGGACGAAGGATTGAACGGCTGGGTGGTACTGAAAAATCGACCTTATTTACTGGATGATATTGACAAGGGGGAATATTTTATTCCGCGGTTCAGCCGACAGGAAAAAACAAATTACGGATTGCGTTCTTTTTTATCGGTTCCCGTCCATTTTGACAATCAGGCAATCGGGATGGTAACGTTAGAAGACGTAAGAGCAAATAAATTTTCGACAGAAGATAAGGAGCGCTTGATTAATTACACCGCTCTTTTTTCAAACGCAATTGATCGTCTTGTACATGAAAAACAAATTGGAGGATAAATGGCAAAGAAACAGGATTTCGCAAGTAAGACGCAAAAAGGTAAACACGGTAAAACCTGCCCGGTTTGCGGCGAAGTATTCACTTACGTAAAAAAGGTAAACATGCTGCCTTCCCAAAAAGAAGGCGCTTACGGTTTTGCCGAAAAAATCGTTGCGGTTTGCAAATGCAACGAAAAAGAAGTTTACGCTTAACAATAAAACCTTCCGCGGGGAGCGCTGATTTTTGAACATTCAAAAATATTTGAACTCTATTTCGATATTGGTTTGTTCAACATTTAAAATCGCCACGGAACGCAACTGACCGTAACGGGGTTGTGAAGCGCTGCCCGGATTCACAAACAATATTTGATTAAATCTCGTTTGTCCTGCTTTGTGGGTGTGGCCGTAAATGACCACATCCACTTTTTTATTCATTTTAAAAAGTTGAAAAGCAAAACTCTTTGGCGTACCGATAATATGATTTAAACAGGCGTTAAAATGTCCTAATTTAAAAAAATCGATTCGCTTGTAATGGCTGACCAGAGGGAAATGGTCGGTATTGCCAAACACCGCCCTTACCGGGGCAACGGCGGAAAGTTCGATAATAATGTCTTCTTTGCCGATATCTCCGGCATGCAGAATTAAATCGACGCCGCTAAACAGTTTAAATACTTCGGCAGGTAATGTGCCGTGCGTATCAGATATTAAGCCTACTTGCACCTATTTTTTACGCCCTTTCCAAAACGCCGTTCATTGCCCGATCAGACCTTTTTAATAAAAGCGCAAAAACCAAGCCCAATAATCCCAAACCGGCGAACATCAGCATGCTGGCGGTATAGGTATGAGTTTTGTCGCGCAACAATCCGTTAAGATACGGGAACAAGGCTAATCCGATATTTTGAATAAAAGTAATCAAGCCGAACGCCGTTCCCACCAGTTCTTTTTTAACAATCAGCGGAATGGAGGGCCACATTGCCGCCGGCACAAGGACAAAGGAGGCGCCAAGGATGATCATCGGAATCGCGGGATAGATATTAGTAAATCCTAACAACAGATAGCTTGGAATCATCAGAATGGAGCCCACAATCATCAGGCTTGCCCGCTTACCCACCTTATCCACAAGGTGTCCGGCAAAAGGAGCAAGAACCATAGAAGCAAAAATGATAATCGACGATATTCCGCCGGCAGTGCTAAACATGTGCAGAATATTGTTAAAAGCCTGGAAGAAAAATCCGCCGCTGGCGTTAGCCACGCGGGAAATTCCCCATTTGTCGGCAAAGAAATCGGTGGAAAGCGCCGTGAAAGGGAAAATCGCCGAATAAAACAATACGCACAACATGGCAATGTACCAAAACGAGGTGCCGAATTTCTTAACGTCGCTAAGAACCAATTTTTCTTCCGGACCTTCATCGGCTAATTTTAACCGCCGTTCGCCGTAACGATCCATGAACACATAAACGATATTGGAAATAAGAGAAAGCAGACAAAACAGCATGGCTGCGATCAAAGCGTATTTGTAGCCGCCAAAATGCTTTACAATCAATTCGCCGGTATTAAAACTGAACAGGGTGCCGAGGCGGCTGACCGTCAGAGCAATCCCAAAAGAAAGAGCTAATTCCTTACCCTTAAACCAGCGGGATAAAATTGCGGATTGAGCGACCACCAAAGGTTCGGAACCGGCTCCGAAAATAAACCTGCCCACGAAAACCAGAGGAAGGCTTCCGCCGAACGCCACCAAAACCGAACCGGTAAAAACAAAAACGGAAAAAATCATGCTCGCCATCCGTGTGCCAAGCTTATCGATTAAAAATCCCCCGACCAACACGGAAATAATGGCTGCAACACTGTAAACGGTGTACATGCTGCCGACGGTTCCCCTGGAGGCGCCAAGGTCTTTAATCAGAGTGGGAGCAATGGCTCCGATGATATCGTAAGCAAAATAGCTTCCGAAGGTAAGCATGGAAACAAAAAAGAGAACGGTAAAACGATAAACGCGCGAATTAGGATCTAACCATCCCGGGCGGGCTGCATCCTGCGATAAAGACATGATTTTCCCTTTCCAGAAAATTTTAAAAAATTAAAACAAGTTTACAAAGGCAAAAATTATGAGTCAAGTTGCTTATCGCTTAAAAAATGTTCATTCGTAAAAATTACGAATCCAGCGGTGTTTAGCCAGTTTTTGAACCGTCTCGGATGATAACGGTCCCTTTTCCGCAGCCCGAATATTGGACATCAGATGCTGCATTCTGCGAACTCCGGGTATCACGGCGGTAACGGCTTCGAACGAAATAGTAAATCGTAAAGCAGCCTCCGCCGGCGATTCCGCCTCCTCTTTCACATCTTCCATGATCTTTTGAACCCGCTCCCAGACCTGCTTTTTACGATCGCCTCTGAAATATCGGTTTCGGAAATCTTTTTTAGGAAAGGTTGTGTCCGGCTTGATGTTTCCGGTTAACGCTCCTTCGTCAAAGGGCACGCGGACAATAACGCTGATTTGATTTTTCAGACAAAAGGGGAAAAGTTCGTCAATCGGCGATTGATCAAAGATGTTGAAAATAACCTGAAAAGAATCGATCAATCCCGTTTGTCCGGCTTTGATGCCGTTGCTCGGTTGATGGTCGTTGACGGAAATTCCGAAAAACCGAACCTTTCCGTCCTTTTTTAAGCGGTAAATCGCTTCCTTCCATTCATCCCGATCCGCCCAGCTATCGTTCCAGACATGAAATTGCTGAAGGTCAAGGTAATCGCGTTTTAAATTGCGCAGACTTTTTTCGGTCGTTTGAATAATATAGTCCGTCGGAAAAGACTCTTCCAGTTTGGAATCTTCCTTTGCGGGCCACTCGAATTTTTTGGAAGGAATTTTTGAGGTAATGAACAATTGTCTGCCGGACTCTTTTTCCGCCTCTCCCAACAATTTTTCGCTGTGTCCCATTCCGTAAACCAGGGCGGAATCAAAAAAGTTGATCCCTTCGTCGATAGCTTTGCGCAAAACTCTTTTGGATTCGGCGTCATCGGCGCCGATCCAGAATGTTTTTCCCATTCCCCAGGTTCCCACGCCGAGACGGGAAACCTTTCTTTCCGATTTGTCGAAATTTCGATATTCCATTTTATTACCTCGCAAGTTTTTTCATTTCCGTACCCGAATTTAAAAAAGGGCTAAAATCTTCGCCCAGATTATCATTAAAATCATGGCAAAAGGGTAAACGGTGGCGTACAGAATAATCGGTCGCTGAGAATCGGACATGCTTGTGGCGGCTGCCAGACCGGGACTCGAGGTCATTCCCCCGCTGATGAGCCCCATTAAATCCAACAGGAACATCCGATATTTTGTTCTTGCCACTAAAGCGACCAAAACCATGGGAATGACGGTGATAAGAGCGCCCATTAAAATGAGTTTCGGACCCTGCGTTTGCACCACCTGAACCACCTGAGAGCCGGCTTTGGTCCCCACTACCGCCAGAAAAAAGGTGAGTCCGATATCGCGCATAAACGTAATGATGGGCACCGGAACCTGCCAGATGACGGGACCTAATTTACCGCGGTTGCTTAATATTAATCCGGCAAACAACACGCCTCCGGTAAGCCCGAGGTTAAA
>JAADIP010000196.1 GCA_013151275.1 Calditrichota bacterium
CCCTTTTAATTTCCCCCCTTCAAAGGGGGGAACGCCGAAGGCAAGGGGGGTCTTTACTCAAACCGCACAGTATCTGAATTTCACAATGTTCCTCATCAACCAGGTTTTGTTTTGAATTTCTGTCATTTGGTAATTCGAATTTGTTTCGGATTTACGATTTTCCTCTTCAATCAACCTTGTCACTTTGTTACTTTGTCACTTTGTCACTTTGTCACTTTGTTACGCATCACGCCTTTAATTCCGAAAGACCTCGCGGTATTTTTTAATATTTAAGCGCCGCATATAGAACAGGTCTTCAAGAACAAGCGCAACCGCTCCCATGATGGCTGCGTTTTGTTTGAGCTTTGCCTTTTTAATCTTAACCACCCTGCTCGGAGTGCGCAGAATATCGTGTTTTATTTGATCCTTGATATAGTTGATCAGAATTTGATTATGCGCCAGCGGCTGCCCTCCGATAATAATCATTTCCGGATTCAGGGTGTTGATGAGATTAATACAAACCACGCCGACCAAAAAGCCGTATTCGCGCAACAGTTCCAAAGCCAGGGGATTTTTTTCATTCGCCGTTTTTAATATGTAGTCCACGCTAAGTTTCGATTTATCGAGCATATCGCGGAATTCATTTTCAAGTCCCCTTTTTGCACCCTCAACCAGAACCTTGTCCGATAAAATATCGCCGAAGTTTTTATGACCGTTATACAGCAATCTGCATTCGTTGACATTCTTTATCAAATATCCCACATCATAATATCCGATTTCGCCCGCGCTGGCGGAAACTCCGCGGTACAACTCGCCTTTGATAATAATTCCCGCTCCGAGACCGTCTCCGACCCACAGATAAATCATATTGTCAATGTTCTTGCCGTTGCCAAACCGGCATTCGCCGAGACTAATTGTCTTTACGTCGTTCTCGATAATAACTTCCATATTGTACCGGTCTTCAAACATTTTTCTCAGCGGAAAGCCGACCCAGTTTTTTAAGGTGTCGGATTCCTGAATTTTTCCCTGATCGTAATTAATTAAACCGGGAATGGCAACGCCGATCCCAATGGGACGCGCTTTTTTAACCCACGAAAGTTTCATGAATTCATCGATATATCCGTACACTTTTTCAACCACATGCTTTAATGACGATCCTTTTGTAAAGGAAAAATATTCCAGACGATAAATTTTGGCATTAAGATCGCTAAGAGCCACGCGGGCGTGATCTCTTTTTATTTCAAGACCGATTGCGTAACCGGATTTGGGATTAAACTCCAATAATATTGGTTTTCTTCCTCCGAGACGGGTGGAATTTCCGGGACCTATTTCCCTGATGTATCCCAAATTCAGCAAATGTCCTATTATTTCCGAAACCGCCGCTTTGGAAAGCTTGTATTTTTTCGCTAATTCCGCTCGTGAAATGGGTCCGTCATTTTTGATAAACCGTAGAATATTTAATTCGTTATACTCACGAACTAACTTAGGTCCATACCCTGCTTCTCTGATCATTCTCTTTCCTTACTGTTTTTCTAAACCTGACAAATAATAAACAAAGATAATATTAAATTTACTTGAATAAAAGACTTACCGCATAATAAATATTAGATTTTTACCAATTTTTGTATTATTATTCTCACAATACTTCTATTTATTGGCATTTTTAAACCGGGAGCTTGAAATGAACAGCATTTCATCTGGAAAAATCGAAAAATTCAGCCAGGATTTCGTACCCACCGAATACCTGGCAGATAAAACAAATCCCTATTTTATCAGAAATCGTCAACACGATACCACACGGTACCGCAAATTAACTTCCAAAGAAATCGAGATTTTAGTCAAAAACAACAATTCCGCCGAAAACTGGGACAAAATTTTCGTCACTAAAAATTTCACGCCGACGCTGGTTCGGAATTGCGAATTTTGGGGACTGGTACGAATGGGCGATCTGACCCCCGGCTATCTGGAATACCACAAACTGCGCCTTCCGATCGGATTACATAACAGCACCATTATTTCCTGCGATCTTGGCGACAATGTGGTTGTCAGAAACGTTCGCTACCTGTCGCACTTTATTATCGGTAATCATTGCATTTTGTTTAATCTGGATGAGATGATTACCGTGGATAACGCCAAGTTCGGCAACGGAATAGTAAAAGAAGGAGAAACCGAAGAAGTCCGGATATGGATTGAATTGGCAAATGAAAACGGCAATCGCGCCGTATTACCCTTCGCGGGCATGTTGCCGGCTGACGCCTACCTGTGGTCAAGAAACCGGGCGGACAAATCTTTACAGCAACGATTTATTGAACTGACCGATAAATCGGGCGATACGCGGCGCGGATTCTACGGTTTGGTGGGAGATCATTGCGTCATCAAAAACAGCCGCATTATTAAAAATGTAAATTTCGGCTCGCATTGCTATGTTAAAGGCGCCAATAAATTAAAAAACCTGACCATACAGTCGAGCACGGAAGAGCCCACGCAAATCGGCGAAGGCGTTGAATTGGTCAACGGAATTATCGGCTACGGCAATCGTATTTTTTACGGAGTAAAGGCGGTGCGCTTTGTAACCGGGCGAAATGTGCAGTTAAAATACGGCGCGCGTCTTCTTAATTCTTTTCTGGGAGATAATTCCACTATTTCGTGCTGCGAAGTTCTGAATAATCTGATTTTCCCCTTCCACGAACAACATCACAACAATTCTTTTTTGATCGCATCGACCGTTCAGGGACAGGCTAATATCGCCGCCGGAGCCACGATCGGTTCCAACCACAACTCGCGCGCTCCCGACGGCGAGATTATCGCCAAACGGGGTTTTTGGCCCGGTCTGTGCAGTAATTTTAAACATAATTCGATCTTTGCTCCTTTTGCCTTAATTGCCAAAGGAACGTATTACGCGGAATTAAACATTCGTCTGCCGTTTACTCTGATCAGCCCGGGTGATAAAACCGATGAAATCAATCTTTATCCCGGTTACTGGTTCAAACACAATATGTACGCCCTTGCCCGCAACAGTTGGAAATTCAAGAATCGCGACAAACGAATCATTAAAGAACAACACATCGAAACCGATTATCTTGCTCCCGACACGGTTGAATCTATGTTTGAAGGCACGGAAATTCTGCTGCAGGCTATTCAAAAAGCCGCAAACAAAAAACTTTCGGTCGGCGAAATCATTCAAAACCAGAGCGAACTTGACGCCGGATTGAAGGTAGTTCTGAACGATGCGCTCTATCACGGAAAAGCGCTGATTATCAAACCCGCTCAGGGAATTGCCCTGTATCGGATGATGATTGAATTTTACGGCGGCAGGGCGCTTTTTGAATTTTTGGACAAATCGTTTACCGAAAACTCGGAAAATTTATCTGCGGCATTGAAAAGGCTAAGGTCTTCTCTGGAACATCCGATTAATGAATGGGATAACCTGGGAGGGCAGATTATTCCCAAACAGGAGATCCGCCGGTTAATCGAAGATATTAAGAGCGGGCAATTAAAGTCATGGGAAGACATCCATGCCAGATACGACGAATGCTGGGAACGGTATCCTAAACAGAAATTCTCCCACGCGGTTCACAGTTTATTAAGGCTTTACGGTCTGCAGGCAGAGGCGATGGATTCGTCTTTTGTTCGGGATATTTTAAGCAAAGTAAAAGCCACGTCGAAATTTCTGCTTGACGGGGCGTTTAAATCGCGGGAAAAAGATTACACCAATCCTTTCCGGCAGGCGACCTACGAAAATCGGGAGGAAATGGAAGCGGTTCTCGGCACTACGGATTCCAATAGTTTTTTAATAGACTTCAGAAATGAAATGACTAAGATGCAAAATAAAATCGATGAAATTCTGTCACAGTTTTAACCTAATTTTAACATGGAGCGGTTATGGCAAACAAAAAGAAACTTCCTCAAAAAGCATACAAAAACCTGGATTTTTTAACCAGCCCGGACGCCCGTCCCATACGCATTTTGGCTGAATTTAGCGAACCTCACTTTCGTTTTAAAAGATTCGGCATTCACAGTACGGTGGTATTTTTCGGTTCCGCGCGCGTGCGTGCGCACGATGAGGCAAAAAAGGAGCTTAAAGAAATTGCCGCTCTTTACGAAAAAGATCCGACCCCGGAAAACGAAAAGCTCCTGTCAACGGCGCGTTTACGTCTGCGCCTGTCAAAATACTATGAAGATGCCACGGAATTGGCGCGGCTTTTAACCGAATGGGCTATAGAGACGGGAAACGGGAATCAAAGCTTTTATGTTTGTACGGGCGGAGGTCCCGGTATTATGGAAGCCGCCAACAAAGGAGCCGCTTTGGCGGGAGGCAAATCCATCGGTTTGAATATTTCCCTTCCTCATGAGCAGGAGCCAAATCCGTACATTTCCGAAGAATTGATGTTTGAATTCCACTACTTCTTTATGCGCAAATACTGGTTGGTTTATCTCTCTAAAGCCCTGGTTATTTTCCCCGGCGGTTTTGGCACATTGGATGAACTTATGGAAGTATTAACGCTGCTTCAGACGGGCAAAATACACCGTCCCTTGCCAATCGTTGTTTTCGGGCAGGATTACTGGAAGGAGATCATCGATTTTGAAGCCATGGCGCGTTGGGGAACGATCGCCTTCGAAGACCTTGAGTTTTTCACTTTTGTCAATTCAGCCGACGAGGCTTTTCATTTTTTAAAAAAATATTTGCACGGTCTGCATTTAAAGCCGTCGCACCTTATCTGAAATTGCGGACAAACGAAAGCCGAACCTTATGACAGAAAATAAATCCACAGCCATCTTATTGCTTTCCTGCCCTGATCAAAAAGGTTTGGTGGCGCGCATCGCCGAATTCATATTCAAAAATCAGGGCAATATTATCGACCTTGACGAACACGTTGATTTGGACGAGCAAAGATTTTTCATCCGCGTCGCCTGGGATCTGAATCATTTCAAAATTCCTGCTGCTAAATTGGAAGAAGCCGTTCAACCGTTGGCGGAACAGTTTAACGCTAACTGGAAGGTCTATTTTTACAAGGAAAAACTAAGAATTGCCGTCTTTGTATCCAAAAAGGGACACTGCCTTCAGGAAATACTATGGCGTTATCAAAACGGCGAGTTGAATATTGAAATTCCGCTTATAATTTCCAACCACGATCTTTTAAAACCGATCGCCGACTCTCACCGGATCCCGTTTTTTGTTTTTCCGATTAACAAGCAAAACAAGCCAAAACAGGAAGAAGAAGAATTAAAGCTTTTAAGCGAACACCGTATCGATACCGTTGTGCTGGCAAGATACATGCAAATTTTAACGGGCAACTTTATCAGGCATTATCCCAATCGAATCATCAACATTCACCACTCGTTTTTACCGGCGTTTGCCGGCGCCAATCCGTACAAACAGGCATTCGAGCGCGGGGTAAAAATTATCGGCGCCACCAGCCATTATGTTACCGAGCAGCTGGATCAGGGTCCCATTATCGAGCAGGATATTGTCAGAGTTTCCCATCGCGATACTTTACGGGACATGAAACGCAAAGGAAGCGATCTGGAACGTTTGGTTCTTGCCCGGGCGCTTCGGTATCATTCGGAGCATCGTATTCTTGTTCAGGGGAATAAGACGATTGTTTTTAAATAAAGTGAAAAGGATTAAACCACAAAAAAGAATCCCCCTGCCGGATATTAATTGGTTAAGGGTTAAGAGTTGCAGGTTCCAAGTTGCAGGTTGCTAGTCACTCGTTACGCATTACGCATTACGCGTCACGGCTTTCTGCATTCTGCTTTCTCTTTTTTCCTTTTTCATTTGTCATTTGTCATTTTTCTTACTCGTGACGCATCACGCATTACGCATTACGACTTTGTTACTTTGTCACTCATCACGCAATCCTGTACAATAATCTTCAAAATATTGCAGAATATTCTACAAATTATCTTTGACTGCATTGGCGTTTTAATTTATCGTGCATTATAATTCACATAAAATTACTGACTTAGAGTCTGATCTCCTTTCATGGCATAATAGTTGATATTATCTAAACTACAAT
>JAADIP010000100.1 GCA_013151275.1 Calditrichota bacterium
TCATTTGTCATTTTTCTTACTCATCACGCATCACCGGCTTCACTGCTTTCTGATAGTAATTTATTGTCCTCAATTAGAAATCTAAAACACCTAAACAACTAAACAACTAAACAACTAAACTTGTTACTCGTTACTCGTTACTCGTCACGCGTCACTCGTCACGCCCTTCTCAAACCTCCGCCAAAAATTGAGCCGCGCGAAGTATGTCCGATAAAACGCCCGCCGCAGTGACTTTGGAGCCTGCTCCGGGACCGCGAATGATCAACGGTCGCTCCGAATAATAATCCGTCGTTAGTACAAACACATTGTCGCTTCCGCTTAAATTGAAAAAGGGGTGCTGCGGATCGACTTCTTTTAGCCCAACTCTCGCTTTTCCCGATTCAAAAGAGGCGACATAGCGCAATTTACAGCCTTTATTCTCCGCCGCTTGACGCCGTTCTTCAAACCATCCGTCATGCTTTTTTAGTATTGCGAAGAACTCCTCCGCCGTCCCGACATTTGCGGCTTCTTCGGGCACAAGATTCTGTATTTCCACCTGTTCCAATTCCAACGGGTAACCCGCCTCCCTTGCTAAAATAACAATCTTTCGGGCGGCGTCCAATCCGTTCAAATCTTCTCTGGGATCGGGTTCGGTAAATCCTTTTTCTTTGGCTTCGCGCAGCAACGCGCTGAAGGGCTTTTCACCCGTGAAAGCGCTGAAAAGAAACGACAAAGTACCCGACACCAATCCCTCGATTTTATGGATCCGATCGCCGCTTGTTAGCAGATCGCGAATCGTTTTGATGACCGGCAATCCCGCTCCGACATTGGTTTCGTAAGCAAAAACCGCATGACCTTTCTTTGCCGCTTCGCGCAGTTTAAGGTAAAAATCGTACGTTGCGGAATTGGCTTTTTTGTTGGCGGTTACAACCGAAATTTTCATACTAAAAAGCTCAGGATAAATATTAACGATATCGTCGCTTGCCGTACAATCCACAAAAACGCTGCCGGGCAAATTTAATTCGCCTACCTTTGCGATGAAATGTTTTAACTTCGCCGCCTGTCCTTCGGTATTTAACAGGTCTATTGCTTTTGTCGGATCGATTCCCTGTTCCCGAAGCAGCATTTTGCGGGAATTCATCAATCCCGCCAATCGGATTTGCAGTCCCCAACGGTTTTGAAAATGATTTGTCTGTTTGGCTATCAAATCGAGAAGCGTACCGCCGATCAAACCCGTTCCCGCGAGATAGAGATTAATTACTTTAGCAGTCGGAAGGAAAAACTCGGAATGGATTGCCTTTAACGCTTTGCTCAAATCTTTTTTGGAGATAACCATCGAAATATTCAGTTCGGAGGAACCCTGAGCTATGGCGACGATGTTCACGCCGTTTTTCCCCAACGCCTGAAAAACCTTTCCCGCAATACCCTTTGTGCGGCGCATGTTTTCGCCGACAGCGGCAATCACTGCCAAATCTTTTTCGACCGCAACGCGATTTACCCGGCGCTCATAAAGCTCCAGACGTAATTCCGCTTCAATGGCTTTTTTTGCCTTTTGAGCGTAATGGGGCAGAACCGCAAAACAGACCGAATGCTCCGAAGACGCCTGCGAAATCAAAATCACGTTGATGCCTTTGCGGGCAAGAGCTCCGAAAATTCTCCCGGCAATTCCCGCGACGCCGACCATTCCGCTGCCGATCACATTTATTAAGGCAACATCATCAACCGACGAAAGCCCTTTGATGATTAAAGGAGAATCGTTTGCCGTGTGACCGATCAACGTACCGGCTGCCGAAGGATCGAGCGTGTTTTTAATGCGAATCGGAATTTTTTTATCCAAAGCGGGCTGCATGGTTGAGGGATGCACAACCTTTGCCCCGAAATGCGAAAGCTCCATGGCTTCTTCGTAGGTCAGTTGCGGAATGGTAAAAGCCTCGGGCACCTTTTGCGGATCCGCAGTTAAAACTCCGTTTACATCGGTCCAGATCTGAATCTCTTTTGCCTGCAGCGCCGCTCCAAAAATAGACGCCGTAAAATCCGAACCGCCCCTGCCCAGCGTTGTGGTTTCGTTGTTCATGGTTGAACCGATAAATCCCGTGACAATCTGCAAATCGGAACGGTTTTCAAAATACTGCCGAATTAACTCAAAGGTCGATTCGTACTGCACAAGAGCGCTGCCGAAACGATCGTTGGTTTTTACAACCTGCCGCGCATCCAGATATTCGGCGGCAATTCCGCGCTCATTTAAAGCCTCGCTCAAAATAAAAGCCGAAAGCCGTTCGCCGAAACTCATTACAAAATCCAGAACCCGAGCCGAAAGCTCCCTTACCAAATACACGCCGTGCAGCACATCGTGCAAATCGTTTAATTCCGAAATGATGTGAGACAGAACGGAACTTTGATCTTTGGAAGGAATTAACCCGCGCACGGTTTGCAAATGACGTTGTTCGAGTTGTTCTTCGATTTTCGAATACGATTGATCGCCTTTGGCTGCCAATTGCGCCGAGCGGATAAGATCGTCCGTCACTCCTCCCAAAGCCGAAACAACCACCGCCACCCTGTCATTTTTTGCCTGCTGTTCTTTAATGATATCGATGATTTTACTGATTCGTCCGGCATTTTCCAATGAGGTTCCGCCAAATTTCAATATGATCATATTAAAAATTCCTTCTTTTTAATTACGGGAAAAATTCTTTGCCGCTTGTTTTTTCCCAATCACACTCTTAACGCCTTCTCTGCCAATAAAAGGAATAAATTAAACTTTTCCGAAATTTTTTTACATAAAAAAAACCGACCTCGGGCTGAAGTCGGTTTATTGTGCTTTTATTTTTTTAATTGCATTTTACCCGAACTTCAGCCAGCCCCCTGCAAAGTTGTTGTGGTGGTTGTAAGCGCGCCAACGCATGTTGTAGCCGTATTGGTACTAAAAATCGTAATTATTGTCTGCGGCGAATTAAATCTACTCAACTCTAATTTCTCCGATGTATTTTGGGAATTATAACACAGAATCCGAATATATTCAAATTTTTTTCGATAATTATTCATTTTCGCGATCGGAACATACTGTTGGTTCGGGACAGGAGGAGGAAGATTAAAGATTAAAGATTAAAGATTAAAGATTATAAGGTTAAAGTGACGGGGTGAGGCGTGATGAGTAACTTAAGCAGAGGTTTAGTTGTTTAGTTGTTTAGGTGTTTAGATTTCTAATTGAAGACAATAAATGACTATCAGAAAGCAGTGAAGCCGGTAATACGTGCCGCTTAACCCTTAACCCTTAACGAAAATCGTTAGGGTGTGGCGCGAATATTTTAAATCCTTTTTTTGCTTTCACATCATTGTTGAAATTCATATATTTAAAAATAACGCGAACAGAAAAAGGAGACATAAAATGCCCTCCCGTATCCGAACACCTTTTTTTCTTTTATTAATAATTTTATTAATCAATTTAAGCGAAGACAGCCTTGCCGCCGATCCCATAATCACCGAACTGCCTCAAAACGTTTCCGTGCATCTGCTGGATAACGGAATGCAGGTTTTGTTGATCGAGAATCCCGCCCTGCCCATGGTAGGCGTGAATGTGGTCGTTAAAATAGGTTCGGCGTACGAAACCTTCACCACCAGCGGAATGAGTCACATGCTTGAACATTTGCTGTTTAACGGCACCACTTCCCGCACGCAAAAGCAATTATACGACGATGTGGATCTTATCGGCGGATACAACAACGCCAACACTTCGGAATATTACACCAATTTTATGATGGTTACCCCGGCGGAAAATATTCGGCAGGGGATGGAAATCCAGGCTGACATGCTGTTTCGTTCCACCTTGCCGGAAGAAAAATTCGAAAAAGAAAAAGGCATTGTTTTAGAAGAAATTTCCAAGACATTAGCCAATCCCGACGCGCAGGCGGAGCGGAACGTAATTTCGGTTCTTTTCAAGGGTCACGCGCTTTCTCTGCCCACTTTAGGCACCTATGCCACAATCGAAGCCATGGATCGCGATCAGGTGTTTGAGTTCTACAAAAACAATTATGTGCCCAACAACATGCTGATGAGCGTGATCGGTAATTTCGATTCCGCCGAAATGCTGAAGATGATCGAAGAAATTTACGGCAACGAATCTCCGGGCTTGGTTTACCGCGAAAACATGACCGACTGGAGTCTGGGATTTGACACGCGGTATCTAAAGCTCCCCTCGCCCGGACAGATTTTTCACCGCTTTTACGAGGGAAAATCTCCGCGTTTGCAGTTATTTTACCCGATTAGCGGAAATTACGATCTCACCTTTTTCGAGTTGCTGGATCAAAAACTTTCCGATCTGGCGCAAAATTTAAAAATGAGTCTGGGCGATAAGGTCAGCCGCGTGGAAATAAGCTCGCGCACAACTCCCGTGGCAAATTTTATCGAAGCGAGTTTAACCCTGAAATCCGACGCCAAAGATTACACGCATCTGGCGGAAAGAGTCGAGCAAGCGATACGCAGCGCCGATTTCAGCTTCAGCGACGAAGCGATTTTAACCGAAGCCAACAAAATAAAAACATCGTTTCTGAAAAATATCGAAAAGCCGCACATGTTCGGCATTTACAACGCGCACGAAATGGCTGTCGATGGTATTGAAGCCGTGCTTACCTCCTACGAAAGCGATCGCTTTTATCAGGCGGCAAAAGAATTAGCCGGTTTTAAGATTCAAAGCGACCCGGTAATCATTATTCAACAACCCGAACAAAAGACGGAACAAAAAGAAAAATCCGCCGGACTGGTCACCAAATTATTTGAAGGCAAGAACGGCGCCGCGACCCTGATCGTGAAACAAAATCCGGCAAGCAATCTGGTAGCCATCCATTACCTGTTCAAACACAAGGCGCTGCTGCAATCCAAATACGGCAAAGACGCGGCTAAAATTCTGCACGATTGCTTTGGTCAGCGAATGAAATCCGAAGAGAATAAAAAAATCAGCAACCGCTTCGGTCTGAGTTTCACGGTGAATGATAATCCCTATATTCCCATGGATGATATTTACCTGCATCCGGATTTCGGTTACATCCGCGCCGAAGGTTTAAACGACGACATCGAAGGACTGATCCGTTATTTGAATGAACAGATGCTCAATTTTATGCCCAGCGAACAGGAGTTTAAAAACGCCAAAGCGAAATTTAGCGGATCAAATCCCATGATGATGGGACGCGGAGATCCCGCCAAAAAGAAGTTCGATAAATTGTACAAAAAAGAGGTTTATGAAGATCCGCCCTATTCCGAAGGTCCCGAAGAACTGACGTACAATAAGCTGCTTAAATTTGCCGGAGAATACTTTCAACCGGCGAACATGGTTATTTCCGTGGTCTCTTCCGCAGCTCCGGAAAAGATTCACTCATGGTTCGCCAATTTTAAAGGACTGCCCGTTATCGGCGAACCCGCGCCCTACACTCGAACAATTAAATTGCACGACAAACCGGTTACCATAGAAGAAGAAGGCGGCGGAAACCGGTCTTATATCTTCTGGGGATTCGCCAAGCAGATCGATTCCGCCGACAAACCGGCTCTTAAAGCGCTGTCTTTGATTTTAAGAGATAAGATCGTGTTCGACATTCGGGAAAAACAGGGAATGGCTTACCGCATAAGCGCGGGAATTGAACTGAAGGGCGACCGGGCTCTGTTTTACGTTAAACAGGGAACGCGTCCGCAAAACGTGGATAAACTAATTCCCCAATATTCGAAATTTTTTAACATAAACATCCTGGACGGACTCAATAAAGATGATTTACAAAAATCGTTAAACATGTTTTTGGGTCGGATGATGTTCCGGCGTTTGTCCAGCATTAATCAGGCTTTTTATCTGGGAACGTCGTATTACTTTCACAACAATATCAACTACGATCAAAAATTTCTGGACGCTCTGAAAAAGGTGACCTTGACCGATGTGCGGCTCGCGGCGCAAAAATACCTCCATGTCGAAAATCCGGTACAGGTTATCGTGAGATAAAATTTGGTATTATTTTTAACAGAAAACAT
>JAADIP010000244.1:0-6150 GCA_013151275.1 Calditrichota bacterium
ACCTACGACCCTCCCGACTCGTCGGGATGCTCTAAACCAACGCATTTTCCCACAGAAAACAAAAAAGCCCTCATCAAGTTAGACAAGGGCTCTGCGTGGGCGATGTAGGATTCGAACCTACGACCCTCCCGACTCGTCGGGATGCTCTAAACCAACGCATTTTCCCACAGAAAACAAAAAAGCCCTCATCAAGTTAGACAAGGGCTGCGTGGGCGATGTAGGATTCGATGTTGCGACCCTCCCGACTTGTCGGGATGCTCTAAACCAACGCATTTTCTCACAGAAAACAAAAAAGCCCTCATCAAGTTCAAGTTTGACAAGGGCTTTGCGTGGGCGATGTAGGATTCGAACCTACGACCCCCTGCTTGTAAGGCAGGTGCTCTAAACCAACTGAGCTAATCGCCCGCTGATTGCGTTTTATCTTTTATCATAATCGAAAACGGTATTACCACCAAATATGCGAATACCAGAATAATCGGCGCCAGGTGAAGCGACAGAAATCCGTAAACCGGAGGCTGTGCCATTAAAATGTATCCCAAAATGATTAAAAACAAGCCTCCGAGAAAAAAATACATATTTCTCTTGCCTATTACTATCGGCTCAACCTGTTTTTCTTTTTTCTTTTTTACAATTCTTGCCATTTTTTTATCTCTCATTTATTGAACGCTAAATATAATCAGAATTTTACATTCAGGCAAGACTACTTCAAAAAAAATTTTAATTTGTTTGAATTAAACCTTTTCTTTGATTATTTTCAGGCAAAACAACGGATGCATTGCAATGATTTCAAAAACTCAAAAATTTCGCCTCGGTTTGTTTATTGCCATTGGCAGCATTCTGTTAATCGCCGTTATTCTGGCGCTTTCCATCGAACGCTTTTTTAAAGAAAAAGATATTTATTACATTAAATATCAGAACATTTCCGTTGCCGGGCTCGATGTCGGCAGTTCGGTAAAATATCTGGGCGTTCATATCGGCAGTGTGCAAAAAATTGAGATCGATCCCAAAAACATCAGCCAGATCATTGTTACCATCGGCGTAAACAAGGGCACGCCCATCAAGCAGGATGTTTCCGCCGATATTTCTTCCGTAGGCATTACGGGACTAAAGATTATCGAATTGCGCGGCGGTACGCCCGAAGCGCCTCTTTTAAAGCCTGGCGGTTTTATTCAGCCCGGTAAATCGCTTACCGAAGAGATTACCGGCAAGGCGGAGGTCATTGCCGAAAAGCTCGAGCTAATCCTCAACAATCTGATTCAGTTAACCGATCCCGTCAATCAGACTAAAATCTTTAAGTTAGTCGATCAGTCTCAAATAGCCATTAATCGGGTGAACAAAATTTTATATACCACCCAGCCCCGAATCGCCAGTATTCTCACTAATCTGGACACTTCCATGATACATCTTGCCGCGGCGTCCAAATCTACGCGCAGAACATTAAGCTTTCTGGAAAATGTGGTTCAATCGGACACGTTTAAAATTACCATGAGAAACATTGCCGAAGTCGCCGACAAATTAAACAAAGCCAATATTTACAATTTAGATGAAGAGATCAACGTCGCGGTTGATCGTCTGAATAGCTTATTGGAACAAATGGATCTTCTTGTGCGCCTTAACAGTCTGCGTTTGAATCAGACCATGGAGCAGCTCAATCAAATGGTTCGCTATTTGAACAGCGCGGCTCAGCAAATAGATGAAGATCCGTCGGTGTTAATAAGCGGCAGCAAACCGGAGAACCCGCCCGATGAAAAACTTAAAAAATAGTCTTTTTGTTTTTACGGCGCTGATCGGTCTGTTTTTTCTTTCCGGCTGCGCCAAAGAACGCATTATGAAAAAATATTATGTGTTAGATTCTCCCGCGGTTTCCGCCTACGCCGATTCAGTGAAAACGCTTCCTTATGTTGTCGTTGTTGAACCGTTCATCGCCCGACCCGCTTATAAAACCAAACAGATCGCTTTGCGGTCCGATAGCAACGAACTTCAATACTACTACTATCATCTTTGGGCGGAAGCGCCGGATGTGGGAATGCGCTTTTTTGTCTGGCAAAAAATCAGATCGTTAAAAATTTTTGAGAACTGTTTGCTGGAAGTATCCCAGAACTTTCCCAAATATCTGATTCGCGGAACGGTCGATGTTATTGAGATGCAGGAACCCGCTCCGGATTCTGATTTTCCGACCGCCCACGTAAAAGCCTCTTTTGAACTTATCGACTTTAAAACAGGCAAAGTGGCGGTGGAACATTCTTTTGACCGTACGGAGACCCTGCCCGAAGAAAACAGCATGAACGATTTCGTAAAAGCCGTAAACAAGCTGGTTAATCAGGAACTAAATATCTTCATCGGCAAAATTACTTCATCCGTAAAATAGTTGGTTTTTGCCTTATGGACACCCCAATCGTCAAACTGCCGCCTGTCATCACGCATCAGCAAACCGAGGCGCTGCGAAAGAAATTCAAAGCGCTTTTTGACAAAAAGCAATTTTCACCGTCCGTAGAATTTGATTTTCAGGAAGTGGAGCGGATGGACAGCGCGGGCGCGATTTTCATTCAAAACCTGCGCAGCGATCTGGAAAAGAACAACGTTGAGGTCATCTGGACAAATTTATCCCCCGGTATTAAGCGCACTTTAAAGCTGTTTAAACGTCCGGTTCCGCCGGTTTTCAAATCGGAAAAGAAGAATTTTTTCGAAAAGATCGGTGAAACGGGATACAATCTGTCAAAATATTTTGCGGAATCGATTTTACTGTTTTCCAATATCGGCTACTGGTCTTTTTTGGGATTTTTCAGACCGGGTTTACGGCGAAAAGGCGAGGTGGTTAATCAGGGTGTTTTAATAGGAGTGAACGCGTTGCCCATCGTTGCGTTGATTGCTTTTTTGATCGGTTTTATTCTTGCGCTGCAGTCCGCCGCTCAGCTCAGACAATTCGGGGCGAATATTTATGTCGCCGATCTTATTGCCATAGCCATGGTCAGCGAAATGGGACCGTTGATCACCGCCATTTTAGTAGCCGGTCGCTCCGGCTCCGCCATTACCGCCGAAATTGCCACAATGAAGGTAAGCGAGGAAATCGACGCCTTAACCGTGATGGGAGTCGATCCCGTACCGTACCTGATCGTGCCCAAACTGTACGCCATTATTATTACGCTGCCCTTGCTTACGGTTTTTGCCAATATTATCGGTATTACCGGCGGCGCGGTTATCGGGGTTACCTATCTGGATATTAATTTCGTTGCTTTTTTCAAAGAAGTTTTCACTGTCCTCCGATACAAAGAAATTTTTACCGGTCTGATCAAAAGTTTTAGCTTTTCGATCATTATTCTTTTAACCGCCACCTATTTCGGTTTTCGCGTTAAAGGCGGCGCGGAGGGCGTGGGACGGGTAACCACCGCTTCCGTGGTCGCTTCGATCTTTTTTGTCATTGTCGCCGATAGTATTTTAGGATTAATTTTCTATTTTGGAGAATCTGCATTCTGATGAACGAACCAATCATTGAAGTGCAACATCTGATCAGCGGTTATGATGAACGCGTCGTTTTAGACGACATCTCTTTCGATGTCGTCCCCGGCGAAATTATGGTGGTTCTCGGCACCAGCGGATGCGGCAAAACAACGCTGCTCAAACACTTGATCGGGCTGCTGCAACCGTTCTCCGGCAGCATTACTCTTTTAGGTCACGATCTTTTACGTTTAAGCGAAGCGGAATCCATAAAATTAATGCGTCACATCGGGGTGCTCTTTCAGAACGGCGCCTTGCTGAATTCCATCACGGTGGCGGAAAATGTCGCCATTCCTCTTGAACAACACACCAATTTAACTACCGGGTTAATCCGCGATCTCGTTTATCTGAAACTGGAACTGGTGGGCTTAAAAAGCGCCGCGCCCCTGTTGCCTTCCGAACTTTCGGGCGGAATGCGCAAACGGGCTGCTCTTGCCAGAGCCATTGCTCTTGATCCCAAAATCCTTTTCGCCGATGAACCGGCAGCCGGACTTGATCCGGTTACAGCCGCTTCGCTGGATCAACTTTTGCTCAAACTTCGTGATCTGCTGGGAATGACTTTAGTGGTCGTTACGCACGAAGTGGGAAGTATTAAACGCATTGCCGATCGAGTCTTGTTTCTGCACGAAGGTAAAGCTTTGTTTTTTGGCAAACTTTCGGACGCTCTCAAATCGCATCTGGAACCTGTCCGGAATTTCTTCAATCCCTGATTTGATTTTTTTATCCAAATAGATTGAGGATCCGTCTCCGATGTTTCGGACCTTGATTTTTTATTGTTTTTTGGGAATAATGATTCTCTTTAAAAGTCCGGCGTTTCCCCAGGAAACCGATCCGCTGGAACCGTGGATGGATTTAATTCAGGAAGACCCCGCCATAGCCGAAATTCTGGAAGATTTACTCGAACATCCTTTACCGGTGAATGACGCGGATCGGGAAGACTGGCTGAAAATTCTCTTGCTTCCCGCTTCGGCGGTTGACAGTATTCTGAGCTATCGTGAACGGAGCGGCGGTTTTAAGAGTATTCGTGAAATAAAATCAATTATCGGCAAAGAACGCTATCTGCGGATTCGTCCCTTTATTACCCTTCGCAAAACAAAAGCCGCACAAATTCGACTGACCCAAAGAAATTACAGCGCCGTTGAGGTCCCCGACGAAATTAAAGAGAAAACCTATCGCGGAAGCAATCTTTACAGCTACAGTAAGATTACTTACCGATATAATCCCTATTTTTCGGCGGGTCTCGTCTCTCAAAAAGATATCGGAGAAACCGATTTTAACGATTACTGGACAGGATTCATCCGCTATCAGACCAAGCGATGGCGATTGATTTTAGGCAGCTATTATCTGAATTTCGGGCACGGTCTGTTGTTTTCTTCTCCTTTCGGAAGAATCAAGAGCAGCATGGTTACGCTTCCTTTTACCGCAAAACGCGACGGAGCCTATCCCTACATCGGATCGGCTGAGAATTTCGGAAATACCGGTTTTCTGTTTGAAACCGTTCTGTTTTCCAAAAGCGCTTTGCGGCTTATTTTTGCCCGTAATTTGCGGGACGGGCGATTCAATCCGGCGACTCTGCAAATTACCGGCTTTGATTATTCCGGATACCACCGCACTTTGTCCGAAATCCGGAGAAAGGATTTAATTTCGGAACAAATTCTCGGAGTAAATCTGACGCGTCAGATTCTTCCGGGTTTACTGTTGGGTCTGAGCGTCGCCCGATTCGATTACGATCCGCCGATCGCGTTTAAAAGCGAGAATGTTTCGGCTTCCGATTTAAGAAAAAACCGCTTTCATTTTCGCGGCAGCCGGTTACGGGCGGGCAGTTTCTATTATGACTGTCGGTTGGGCAATCTTTATCTGTCGGGAGAATGGGTAGTTGCGGATCCGGCTTCGCCTGCGGTCAGTCAGTCGTTTTTTGTTGACCGAAAGAGCGCAAAGTTCGGCGTGTTGTTCTGGCGGTTGAGCAAAAATTTTCAGTCGCCTTCGGGACGGGTGCTTGACGATAACGGTCCCTTTCCCAGAGCGGAGCAGGGAATTTACGCCTCTTTTAGCTGGAATAAGGAAAACCGGAACTGGAATTTTTACAAACTGATTAAAAAGCAATTATGGCGCGGTTATTCAAATCCCTTGCCCGTGCTGAAAGATGAGTGGCTTTCCGAGTTCAATTACCGGTTATCGTCTTTATCGATCACATCGCGTTTAAGGCATAAACTGTATCAGCAGTTTGAATCGAAAGCCGATTCTTCTGCGATCCGCGTCCTTCGGCAAAGCAATCAGTTCCGCCTGCAATGCGCTTTTCGGACGGCGAATAATGTCAATTTAAAAACGCGGATTGAGATCAAGAAGACAAAGAATCCGTCGGAAAAAGGATTTTTGGTTTTTCAGGATGTTAACTTTAAAGTCGGTAAATCTTTTCAGTGTAATCTACGGGTTACTTTTTTTCAAACCGATTCCTACAATTCAAGAATTTACGAATACGAAACCGATTTGCCGGGCAGCTTTTCAAATTATCCGCTTTACGGACAGGGCTTTAAATGGTATTTCAGAATCGGATGGCAGCCGGATCCGCGTTTTAAGTTTTGGTTCAAATACCGCTATCTGCATCTGAACGATCGCGATTTAAACGACATTGATTTCGGGCGGGTCGAAAAACCT
>JAADIP010000244.1:6226-9741 GCA_013151275.1 Calditrichota bacterium
TCTTGCCGTTTTCCGGCTATTTTATTTTAATCCAGGTCCAGATTTCCTGCGGCGTCAGTTTTTTACCGACCATCAATGTTGACATTCGGAAAATTCTTCCCGAAATAATTATCATAAATCCGATGGAAACGATCATGAGCAAAATGGTGCCGTAAATGTCGAAGGTAATGGGTTCAATGCTCAAAGGTATTCGCATAATCATAAACGAAGGAGTTAAAAAGGGAATAAAGCTCAACAGCCGAATTAAAGGAGCGTTGGGATTGGCTAATACCAAAAGCGAGAGCAGCACAGGGAAAATGGCAATTGTTCTTAATAACTGATTGATTTGCTGGGCGTCGTATTCGCTGGCGGAAACCGAACCGATGGTCACGAAAATCGCTCCGTAAAAAAGAAAGCCCAAACTGAAATAGATCAGAAAATACAGCGCGTTTTGCATGGTCAAATATGAAATTTTATCGGCGGGAATTATCCCGGTAGAAAGGAGAATTCCCGTAATGGCAAACCAGCTAAAAATTTGCACCAATCCCAAAAAGCCCAATCCCAGTATCTTTCCGCCCATTAATTGACTGCTGGTGACGTACGAGAGAAGAACCTCGATTACCCGATTCGATTTTTCCAGCAGCACGCTGCTGAACACGTAACCGCCGGCTGTAAAAATCGCCATGAATAAAAGGAATACTCCGATCAGGGGTCCGTAAAATTGGACGTAGAAATTCCATTCCTGCTGACCCTCCTGCAAAAGCTGATATTTTTTCAGATAAATGGGACGGAACCATCTTTGCAGTTTGCTGCGCGGGATTTGATCATTCAGAATACGTTTTTTAATAATTATGGTCTGCAATATTTTCTCGAAACGCTCGACCTCTCTTAAATCGCCCGGAGTTTTGGTGTGATATTCCACAATGCCCGTTTTGGCAAAATCGGGCAGAAAAATCAAATAGGCGTTCAAAACATCGGTGTAAAGAAGCGAATCCGCCATGCGCTGAGCCTCGCGCTTGTACAAAGAATCCAGCGCTGTCTTAAAGCGCGAAAGTTCAATTTCGATCAGTTCTTTTTCTTCGCGCGTATTCTGAAGTTTTTCATAAGAGGTGCGCAGCACATAATCACGGTTCGGAATCCTGGTATTTTTGTAATATTCCATTCGCTGTTCTTTTATCTGATCGTAAACCAAAGACACGGAATCGAGACGCGACTTAATTTCTTCGAATTTTGACGCCATCCGGTTGTAGGACGACGAGTTGTTAACTGCGACATTCATTACCAGATATTCGGAAGATCGATTGTCCAGGCGGTAGTTTCGGTTTAATTCCCGTTGCAATTCTTCCTTAATATTCTGCCCGGACAAATCAATTAAACCGATGAGTTTGGTGGTGATTTGCGGCTGCAGATTAAAGATGAAAAGCGGCAGAGTAATCACCGCCGTAAACAGAAAAGGCGAAATAAACGTGTTGAACAGAAACGATCTTGATTTAATGCGGGAAACAAATTCCCAACGGGCGACTCGGAAAATATTTTTCATGATTTGACCTCGGTCTGTTCCTGAATCAAACGAATAAAAATATCGTGCAGGGAAGGCTCGAAAACTTCAAATTTGCGAATTTTCGTCTTTTGCTCCACCTGTTTTAAAATTTCAGCCAGCGAAACGGAACCCTCTTCGAGTACAAATTTGTAGTTGTTCTTGCCTTCTTCTAATATCTGAATTCCTTTAAGCGAGCTGATAAACGGAATCGGAGCGTCGGCTTCCAGATAATAGGCGTCTTCCCGGAATCTTTTTCGAATATTCGACACCGAACCGTCTATCACAACTTGCGCCTGATTGATGAGGCATATATGATCGCACATTTTTTCCGCCTGATCCATCATGTGCGTGGAAAGAATCAACACCTTATTCTTCTTTTTAAATTCTTCCAGAATTTCCTGAAGCACCGATTGATTGATGGGGTCCAAACCGGTAAAAGGCTCGTCCAGAATCAACACATCCGGATCGTGAAGAAAGGCGGCGATAAACTGGATTTTTTGCTGAATACCCTTTGAAAGTTCATTGATTCGGGTATCGGTATATTCGATAATTCCCAATCGATCGAGATAACGGATAGCCTCCACTTCGGCTTTTCGCGGAGCAAGATCGTTCAGGGTGCCGAAATAAACCAGAACGTCCAATACGCGCGCTCTCGGATAAAGTCCGCGTTCTTCCGGAAGGTAACCGAAATGAACGCCTTTCAGTCTTTGCCGTGGTTGACCCTGAAACAGAATCTCGCCTTCATCCGGCTGAAGAATATTCATTATCATGCGCATGGTTGTGGTTTTTCCGGCGCCGTTCGGACCCAAAAGACCGAATGTTTCGCCGCTTTTTACGGTGAACGACAGGTTTTTTAACACCACCTGCTCTTTAAAGCTTTTGCTTACATTGCGCACTTCCAAAATATTTTCGCTCATTTTTCCGATCCGTATTTGTTAAATTCTTTGAATATTGTAAGATTCTTAAAGCACAAAATCAATTTTCTGTCAGAATTTGAATTCTTCCGGCGCTTAAATCTTCGAGTTTTTTCAAAAAAAGTTGAGCCGTACTTTGCGGCAGCTCGATCCGGACTTTTATTTTTTCGCCGTATTCACTGTTAACCAATTTGCCCGACCATTGGTGCAAAAGCCTGAAGATCAGATTCTCCTGATTGTAATCGACGAACAAGGCGATAATCGTCGTTCTGATTTTTTCACCGATTTTTAATTGATTAAGCGCCTCTTTTGCCGCGTCGCCGTAAGCGCGAATCAAACCGCCCGTTCCCAATTTTGTGCCTCCGAAATAGCGAGTCACCACACATAAAACTTCAAAAAGTCCGGCGCTGTCCAAAACCTGTAAAATGGGTTTCCCCGCGGTACCCGAAGGCTCGCCGTCGTCGGAATAACGAAAGGTGTGTTCGTCAATCCGATAGGCAAAACAGTTGTGCGTGGCGTCATGGTAACGGCGCTTAATTTGCGCGTATTTGGTTTCCGCTTCTTCTTTGGATTCAGCCGGAAAAATATGGCTAATAAACTTGGAACCCTTAACGGTGATTTTTGCCGAGGCTTCACCGGAGGGAACTTTGTACCTGTCCGCCGAACCGATTTTATCCGCTTTATCAGACATAAGATTAAAAATAATAACAATTTATAAAACTGGAATTCAATTTAGCGAATGACACGACAATTGTCAAGCCGTAGTAAGGAGTTTGAACTTTGTGTTAGGAGAGTGCGGGTCGGGTCGCTCAGATCAATGATGTTAGATTCTGGGATTTTTGAATGCTTGAAAATAATAAAAGCCCGGAGAATCATCCCTGAGCTTTAAAACGTTTCGGATTCTGATTTTTCGTTGAATCCGTTTCCCTACGCGGTCTGGATCCCGACCTTTCGGGAAACCCGCAACTATGCCGAGTAGTCGGTATGCTCTAACCAAAAAGCGGTCCGGACGGGACTCGAACCCGCAACTTCCTGCGTGACAGGCAGGTGCTCTAACCAAATTGAACTACCGGACCATTGAT
>JAADIP010000256.1 GCA_013151275.1 Calditrichota bacterium
GTAAGGGTTAAGGGTTAAGGGTTACTTGTTACTTTGTTACTTTGTTACTTTGTTACTTTGTTACTTTGTTACTTTGTTACTTTGTTACTTTGTCACTTTGTCACTTTGTCACTCATTACTCATCACGGCTTTCCGCTAACCAATAACTATTAACAACTCTTCTCCTTAATGGTACAGTCTTGTTCAGGTTATTTATTCGGAAGATATATTCGCTTAAGTTCATAATAAGCGGATTTCCATGTCTTAAAATCTTTGCCGTAAAACCCGATTGGTTTTCTTCTTAAGAGAGGTTGGTCAACTGCTTATTAACATTATCGCTTTCGTTATATCATGAGTTTGATTCTCATAGTTTCGATAATTATCCGTTTGGCGGCAATGGCGTGGTCCTTCATTCTACTGCGCCGCGTCAAAGATTGGCGGATGGGTTTTCTGACAGCGATGCTCGGATTAATGGCGCTGCGTCAGATACTGACTCTGCTGACGGAAAAAGAATCATGGAGCATTCTTGTTACGGGTCACGCAAACGAACTTCCGGGACTGGCTGTGAGTATAATAGCCTTTTTGTTCGTTTTCTTTCTGGAACATAGAATTATCGTCCGGAGACGGACGGAGCGGGTGCTGCACGAAAGCGAAGAAAAGAATCGCTCATTGACCGACGATGTGCTTGACAGCTCGGCGGTCGGCATATTTATTCTCGATTCAAACTTCAGGGTCGCCTGGATGAATCGATCGGTGGAACGCTACTTTGCCTTAAAAAGAGACGAAGTAATAGGAAAGGATAAGCGGCAGCTTGTTCGCGAACAAATGAAGAATATTTTTGAGAATCCGGAGAAATTTGCCGAAAAGGTACTCGCCACTTATGACAATAACACATACATCGAAAACTTTGAGTGCCATGTACTGCCCGGTAAAGATCGCAAGGAGCGTTGGCTTGAGCACTGGAGTCAACCCATCCGATCGGGACTGTATGCCGGAGGTCGCATCGAACACTATTACGACATCACCGAACGCAAGCAAGCAGACGAGGCGCTGCGGCAAAGGGAGCTGACGGTTCAATCTCTTATTACTCATGCGCCTTACAGCATCTGGGTTTGCAACGGAGAAGGCACCATCATCTTTGCCAATCAGGCGGCGCTGGACCTGTTTGGCGTGACAGACCCGCAGCAGGTGATCAACCGCTTCAACATCTACCGCGACCTGACCGAAGCCGAAAAACCGCTGCTGAATTATTTCAACCGCGCGCGCAAAGGCAAAGTCGTCCGTTACCGTCAAACTTTGGACCCGGCAACCGTCAAGTACAACAGCTCGCGCCGCGAAACCCTGCATTTCCATACCACCCTGTTTGCTATTCCCGCCGGCGGCAAAAAGCCCGACATCGTCGTAATACAGGAAGATATTACCGAAAAAGTGCGGGCGGAAAACCGTATTCAACATCTTCAAAGCGTATTGATGGCGATCAGAAACATCAATCAACTGATCGTTCATGAGAAGGACAGAAAAAAGCTGTTACAAGGGGCTTGCGATATTCTGAATAAAAGTCGGAACTACAGTTTAATCTGGATCGGGCTTATACAAGAGAACACAAAAGACATTCTGCCCGCGGCGCAAGCCGGTTTTGAGGAAGATTACCTGAAATCGGTAAAAATAACCTGGGACGATTCGGAAACCGGAAAAGGACCTACCGGAAGCGCTATTAAATCAAAAAAACCTTTTGTGATGCGCGATATACACAATGATCCCAGGTACGCACCATGGAGAAAAGAAGCGCTAAAGCATGGTTTTGCTTCATCGGCTGCCATTCCGCTTATTTACGGGAACAGAGTATTCGGCGCACTGAATGTTTATTCCACCATTTCCAACGCCTTTGACGAGGAAGAAATAGATTTACTCGTTGAAGTAGGGGGAGACATTGCCTATGCTCTGCATAATATTGAGATGGAAGAAGAACATAAACGCGCGGAGGAAGAGCTGCGCAAAGCGCACGAAGAACTGGAAGCCAAAGTGGCGGAACGAACCGGCGAATTAGCAAGGGCTAATATCAAACTCAAAGAAATTGACCGGCTCAAGTCCGAATTTCTTGCTACCATGAGTCATGAACTGAGAACTCCTCTTAACTCCATTATCGGTTTTACCGGTATAATTCTCAAAGGCATCGCCGGAGAAATAAACGAAGAGCAAAGAAAACAGCTTTCCATGGTTTACGGGTCTGCAAAACATCTTCTCAGTTTGATAAATGATATTCTTGACCTCTCCAGGATCGAGTCGGGCAGAATGGAAATAGCGGTGGAAAATTTCCATATCGCAGAAATCGTCTCTCAGGTTGAACAACTTTTGAGCCCGATGGTTACTCAAAAGGGTTTACGATTCATCACGGAAATTCAGGATGGAATCCCCGAGCTGCGGAACGACCGGAAAAAGATCTTTCAGATTCTGCTGAATCTGGTTAATAATTCCGTGAAGTTCACCAATGAAGGCGAGATAAAAATCAAATGTCGCACGGAAGATAACAATCTGCTTGTAAGCGTCACGGATACGGGCATCGGTATTAAAGAGGAGAACATGGCGTATCTTTTTGAGGCATTTCGGCAGATTGACGGTACGGCGCAGCGCCGCTATCAGGGAGCGGGTTTGGGTCTTTACCTTTGCAAAAAATTAGTCTCTTTATTGGGCGGGGAGATTTGGGCGCAAAGCGAATACGGAAAAGGCTCCCGATTCACGTTTAAACTGCCCTTAAAAATCGAGAAGAGGAATCAACATGAAAAAGAAGATATTGATAGTCGAGGATAACGAGCAGAACTTGTATCTTGCCACCTACCTTCTGGAAAAGAACGGGTTTGAAGTTGTTTCGGCACGCAGCGGTCTGGAAGGGGTTGAAAAGGCTTTAACGGAAAAACCGGATATGATACTTATGGATATTCAACTGCCCGATATGAACGGCTACCAGGCGACAAAGAAGATAAAAAGCATTGCCGATATTAAACACATACCAGTCGTGGCTGTAACTTCTTATGCTATGGTGGGAGACAGAGAAAAAGCGTTTGCCATCGGCTGCGCGGGTTATATCGAAAAACCTTTTGATCCGGAGACTTTTGCTGTTGAAATACAAAAATACATTTGATAAACAGGATGCTATTTGATGAAAATTTTAGTCGTCGATGATAACAAAGAAAATCTCTATATGTTGGAGTCGCTGCTTCGCGGATACGGATACGATGTTGAATCCGCCGCCGATGGGGTCGAAGCCCTGGCAAAAGCCGAGCGGAAAGATTTTGACATGATCATTTCCGACATTCTGATGCCCAGAATGGACGGATTTCAGCTCTGCCGTGAAATAAAAAAGAGCGAAAAGTTGAAAAAGATCGCCTTTATCTTTTATACTTCCACCTATACCGAGCCAGCCGATCAGGAGTTTGCTCTGAGCCTGGGCGCAGACCGATTTATCGTCAAGCCCGCGGAGCCGGATGTCTTTATTAAAATTTTAGAGGAGGTTATCAAAAGTTACGAAACAAAAAAATTGAAACCCTGCAAAACGACGATTGAAAACGAAACGATTTACCTGAAAGAATACAATGAGCGGCTGATCAAAAAGCTGGAAGACAAGATGGTGGATTTGAAAAAGGTAAACAGGAATTTGAAAGAATCGGAGAGAAAATACAGGGAATTGATAGAAAATGCCAACGACGCCGTAATCGTTTTTGACACGAACGGATATATAAGTTTTGTCAATCCCAAATTTTATGAAATGACGGGCTATTCGATCGACGAGGCGAAGAAAATGCATTTCAGCAAGCTGATCCATCCGGACGATCTGAATATGGTTACGGAATATTTCAAAAAAAGTATCGCCGGCGAAAAAATCCCCAGAAACTACGAGGTTCGACTGGTATCCAAAAAGGGAAAGACAATTTACATAGACAACGGCGTTAACACGATCGAAAAAGAGGGCGGGATAATCGGCATAATGAGCATAATGAGAGATGTCACCAAAGAAAAACAGGCGCAGGAAGAGAAAGAAAAGATACAAACCCAACTTCGCCAGGCGCAAAAGATGGAAGCCCTGGGCACCCTTGCCGGCGGTATTGCCCATGATTTTAACAATATTCTTACTGCCATCTTCGGGTACGTCGAAATGTCGCTACTTCATTTACCCGGATCGGGTCAGATTCGATCTAATCTCGAGGAAGTCATAAACGCGGCGAATCGCGCTAAAGATTTAGTGCAACAGATTCTCACCTTCAGCCGTGTCTCCGATCAGGAACGTAAACCTTTAAAGCTCCAATACATTATCAAAGAAGCGCTGAAATTACTGCGATCAACCCTGCCGACTACGATAGAGATTCGGCAGAAAATTAATGCGAATAGCGGCGCCGTACTGGGCGATCCGACTCAAATACACCAGGTAATAATGAACCTTTGCACCAACGCTTATCACGCCATGCGCGACAAAGGCGGGGTGCTCGAGATAAAATTAGAGCCGGTCCGAATCGATTCCGAAACGGCAAAGTCCAATCCTGATTTGCATGAAGGCGACTATTTAAAACTGTCCGTCAGCGACACCGGTCGCGGAATGGATAAAGAGACAACGGAACGGATGTTCGATCCGTTTTTTACCACCAAATCGATCGGCGAAGGGACGGGTTTGGGTCTTTCTGTGGTTCACGGAATTGTTAAAAGCCACGGCGGAGCGATTACTTTTACCAGCAAACCGGATAAAGGGACCACTTTCGATATTTATTTACCGCAGATCAAAAATAAGATCGCACAGGAAATTCGGCAAAATGAGCCGGTTCCCAGGGGAAACGAAAATATCCTGTTTGTCGATGACGAAGAACCGATTGTCGATATTGGAAAGCATATATTGGAAAATCTCGGCTACAAGGTAACGGCGAAAACCGGCAGCAAAGAAGCCTTGAAGGCGTTTCGTAAAAATCCCGACAAATTTGATCTGGTCATTACCGATCAAACCATGCCCGATATGGCGGGCGTGGAATTCGCCGGAGAGTTACTTCAGATTCGTCCCGATATACCGATAATATTAATGACGGGCTTTAGCGAGATGGTTACTCCGGAAACCGTAAAAAAGATGGGCATTCGTGAATACATCAAAAAGCCCATTGTTGTTATCGATCTCGCGAAAGCCATCCGGAAGTCGCTAAATCCAAAAAGCGGAAAAAAACGATAAAAGAAAACGCGCCTTTCCGGAGCAGAAAAACCTGAAAATGAGTGTATTGATTAAAATGAGGAGCACGCCATGGATAAAATAAGCTGGAAAGATGAATACAGCGTGGGAATTAAGGAGATTGACGCCCAACACAAAAAACTTATCAATATCATGAATAGATTAATAGAAATGCGTAATGCAAGAGTGGATTCGGAATTGATTTCCGAAACATTGACCGAAATGACCGAATATGCCTCCAAACATTTTGAAACCGAAGAAAAATACATGGTAGAATACGATTATCCGGATTATGACGCTCATAAAAAAGTACATAAAGAATTCAAAAAAAAGACGGCTTTCTTTTGCGTAGATACCATGTCTCATAAAGAAACCATACCTATCGAAATTCTCACCTTTTTAAAGGATTGGTGGATAAATCATATCCTTAAATCCGATATGAAATACAAAGAATTTTTCAGAGAAAAAGGCGTTGTCTGACCGCAGATTGGACCGCAGATTAACACTGATTGCGCTGATTTCACTGATTAATTGTTGGTGCTTTTTGATTATTAGTGCTTGAAATTGGGGAATTTGTTTTGCTTTCAGTTTCGACCACAGATTAAGCTGATTACGCTGATGTCGCTGATTGAATTGATGTTTTTTGATTATTAGCGATTAAAATTGGAGAGTGTGTTTTCTTCTTAATTCTCTAGTTCGCTCTGAAAAACCTTGTTCTGTCATTTCGATCCCGCCAATGCGGGAGAGAAATCTTTTAACTCCCACAA